>JAFCZY010000218.1 GCA_019314105.1 Deltaproteobacteria bacterium | reverse complement strand
GTAAAGCCGCTTGTCAACATCTATGGATGCATTAAATTTTTCAACCAGTTCATCCGTTCTCTGGGAGAATCTACCCCCCCATAGTTTTTCATTCATCGTTCAATCCTTTTTATGGGGTCAGGCTTTTAGGTTTTATGGGGTCAGGCTTTCCTTATTGTGGTTATTGAATTCAATAACCACAATAAGGAAAGCCTGACCCCAGCTATTACACTGACCCCGTTCTATATTAAACTTTCCAGAATAGCTTTATGCATATGTCTTTTATTTTCTGCCTGATCCCAGAAGACTGCGTTCTTATCTTCAAGAACATCTTCTGCAATTTCTTCGTCCCGATGAGCCGGCAGGCAATGCATGACCAGCACATCATCCTTTGCCCGGGATAAAAGATTTTTATTTATCTGAAATCCTTTAAAGGCAACAATCCGTTTTTCCAGTTCATCTTCATCGCCCATGCTGGCCCATACGTCCGTATAGACCACGTCTGCATTTTTAACCGCTTCTCCGGGATCATTTGTAAATTCAATTTCGGTTTTCGATTTTGCCGATGCGGCGTCTATAATTTCCGGTTTAACCTGATAGTTATCCGGGCAGGCCACAACCAGATCAAGCCCGAGAACACTTGCCGCATTAATCCAGGAATTGGCCACATTATTTCCATCTCCCACCCAGGCAATTCGAATATTTTTGTATCCGCCCTTGTGTTCAATAATGGTCATGAGATCACTTAAAATCTGACAGGGGTGAAAAGAATCGGTGAGCGCATTGATCACCGGTATGGTTGAACTTTGAGCAAATTCTTCCACCAGCGCATGATCAAAGGTTCTCATGGCAAGGCAATCCATATATCGGGAAAGGACCCGTGCCGTATCTTTGGCCGGTTCGTTTCTGGAAATCTGGGTGTCCTGGGCACTCATGTAAATAGGATGACCGCCAAGCTGGATCATTGCTGTTTCAAAGGCCACCCTTGTCCGGGTGGATTTTTTGTCAAAGATTAACCCCAGGGTTTTTCCGGCCAGCACTTTATCAAAAACACCCCTGGCATATCTTTCCTTTAACTGAATCGCACGGTTAAACAGGGTTTCAAAATCTTCTTTTTCAAGGTCCAGAAGCGACAGTAAATCTTTTTTCAAAATAAGTTGTCTCCTAAATTACAACAGGCTGTCCAATGTCGATATCAGCCTGTCAATATCATTTTCTTCAATAATCAACGGTGGTGCAAACCTTAGAATCTTATCCTGAATTCCATTTATTATAAAGCCTTTTTTCATTAATTCTCCCACAAAAAAGCCCGCACCTTTATCTTTTTCTACTTTAATTTCCAGGCCGAGCAAAAGGCCTTTTCCCCGGACATCCACTACGCTTGAATGCTTTTCTTTGAGTTTTGTAAGTTTGTCCTTAAAATATTGGCCTTTTTGACGGACCTGCTCTAAAAATGTTTCTTCACTGATAATCTTCACGACTTCCAAAGCGGCTGCCGTGGCAAGGGGGGTTCCACCGAATGTTGTGGCATGACTGCCATAATCAAATCCGGTTGCCGCATCCTGGGTTGCCAGCATAGCGCCAATGGGAAGCCCGTTGCCAAGCGCTTTTGCAAGGGTCATGATATCCGGTGTCACATTGTAAAGCTCATGGGCAAAAAGCGTTCCGCACCTTCCCATGCCGCATTGAATCTCATCAAAAATCAATAAAATTCCTTTTTCATTGCAAAGGTCTCTGACAGCCTTTAAATAATCAGGATCTGCCGGGATGATGCCGCCTTCGCCCTGAACCGGTTCCAGCAGGATAGCACAAACCGTTTCATCGACTTCGTTTTTCAAGGCATCTATATTATTAAAGGGAACATAAGAAAATCCGTCCAGCAGCGGATAAAACCCCTCCTTGATTTTGTCCTGTCCAGTGGCAGTCAAGGTGGCCATGGTCCGTCCATGAAAGGATTGTTCCATGGTGATGATTCTAAACCGATTCTTCTCCCCTTTTTTCTGGAAATATCGCCGGGCAAGTTTTATGGCGGCTTCATTGGCCTCTGCACCTGAATTGGCAAAAAATACCCGGTCTGCAAAACTTTTCTCACATAATTTTGATGCCAGATCTGCCTGGGGCATGGTATAAAAAAGATTGGACACATGCACAAGCGTCTCTGCCTGACGGTGAATCGCTTCCGTGATTTTCGGATGACAATGCCCCAGACTGCAGACCGCAATCCCGGCTAAAAAATCGGTATATTCTTTCCCGTCCTCATCCCAGAGAGAGGTTCCTTTCACCCGAACAAATGCTATGCCTTGTCTCAAATAGGTTTGAAACACAAAATGGTTTGTTTTTTTAATTGAATCCACGCTTAACTCTCTTATATTTAAAGGTTATCCTTAGTCCACAAAGACCTGGGTACCAATACCGGAATCGGTAAACAACTCAAGCAACACGGCATGGGGTAGTTTCCCGTTAATGATATGGGATTTTTTTACCCCGTTTTTCAACGCTTCCAGGGCGCATTCAACCTTGGGAATCATTCCGCCTTTAATCTGGCCTGCTTCAATCATTTTTTGAATAGCTGCGGCATCCACAGAAGACATCAGTTTTTTGTCCGTATCCAGCACACCCTCCACATCGGTCACCAGTATCAAACGTTCTGCATTCAATGCTGATGCTATTTTTGATGCCACCAGATCAGCGTTAATATTATAAGTTTCACCCTTTTTACCCACCCCCACCGGCGCAATAACAGGAATAAATCCTTTATTTGTCAGGGTATGAATAATATCAGGGTTAATATTTGACACATTGCCCACCATGCCGGGGTCTATGATTTCAGGGGGTTTGGTGTCATCTTCCTGATAGAAAAGGGTCATTTTCTCTGCCGTAATCAGCATCCCGTCTTTTCCGGTCAGCCCCACCGCCTTTCCACCCTGACGGTTAATCCCGGCAACAATGCCCTTGTTGACCTTGCCGCCCAGAACCATCTCCACCACATCCATAATTTTATCATCGGTATATCTCATGCCCCGAACAAATTTTGATGTAATTCCCATGGCATCCAGCACTTTATTAATCTGCGGCCCACCCCCGTGAACCACAACCGGATTCACGCCAATGTATTTTAATAAGGTGATGTCGTTGGCAAAATCTTTTTTTAATTTTTCATCCACCATGGCATGACCGCCGTATTTAACGACAATGGTCTTGCCGGAAAATCGTTTGATATACGGGAGTGCCTCAATGAGTATGTCTGCAACACTGTTTGTCATAGGATATACCTTGTTAAATCTTCATTTTCAACAATATCCATCAATTGTTTTTCCACAAAATCAGCATCAATGATAATCTTTTTTTCTTCTATATCCGGTGCTTTAAACAAAATATCTTCCAACAGCTTTTCCATCACCGTATGAAGCCTTCTAGCACCGATATTCTCTGTTGTGGAATTGACCTCCTCGGCAATGGCAGCAATCTTATCAATCGCATCTTTTGTAAACTCAATTTCCACGCCTTCTGTTCTTAGCAGGGCAATGTATTGAAGCACCAGTGCATTTTGGGGTTCTGTTAAAATTCTTGTAAATTCATGGACCCCCAGCGAATGGAGTTCCACCCGTATGGGGAACCGTCCCTGGAGTTCCGGAATCAAATCAGACGGCTTTGAAATATGAAATGCGCCGGAAGCGATAAACAGGATGTGATCTGTTTTCACGATGCCATATTTTGTCGGCACAGAACTGCCTTCAACAATGGGCAGAAGATCTCTTTGAACCCCTTCTTTTGAGACTTCAGGCCCATAACTCTTTTCTTTGCCCACGACTTTATCGATTTCATCTATAAAAATAATCCCGGACTGTTCCACCATGGTTACGGCATCTGTCTTTACCTGCTCCATGTCCACCAGATGGGCGGCTTCTTCCTGGGTCAAAAGTTTTATGGCATCTTTAATCTTTACCTTGCGGCGCTTGGTATTTTTGGGCATCAGGTTTCCCAGCATGTCCTTGACATTAATGCCCATCTCTTCAATGCCGGTATTGGAAAAAATTTCAACCATGGGAGAGGATTGGGCCTGTACCTCAAGATCAATCTGTCTTGAATCCATCTTCCCGCTCCTGAGCATCTTTCTCAGCTTTTCCCGGGTAGATGCTTTGGGCTGACTTTCTTCATCTTTCTG
>JAFCZY010000476.1 GCA_019314105.1 Deltaproteobacteria bacterium | reverse complement strand
GCTAAAAAGCCGGCCCGTTTCCCCTGTAATCTCTGCATATAGGGCTGCAATCCCAGCTCAATATTACGCCAGGTCGAAAAGGGGCGATCCGCAAAACGCTGCATTAATCTGGCGGCAGTTGTTGGTCTGCTCTCTCCTCCAACATTCAAGGCAACCTCTTCAATACGTTCAGCTATGGCCAGTAGACGGCCATATAAATAGTCCCGTGATTTTCTGTCTTCTTCTAACGCCATTGTATATTTCCTCCGTTTTGTTTGATCAGGGTGGCGCATGTAAAACCCTTTGAACAAGGCACAGGCAACCCCGAGATGTCCTTCCCACAACCATTGTTTATCTGTTTTATATGCAGTACGATTACTGGCTCGGCGCACCGCCGCAATCATTACATCCCGAGGGAAAGGGCGGCCATCAACAATGCAGGGCAGTATCCGCTCCAATAAACTTTTTTTCAGGGTGTTGTTACTCTTTAAAATGTCACAGTAGGCAGCTTCTGCAATAACTCGGGGAACCGGAGTGCTCACCGGCCAGATTGTTTTTCTGATGGACTTTTTCTTACTTTTGGGATTTGGATATTCCTTGGTGTGGCGTTGGGGCCAGGCGAACTGGGTGTGCCAGTCATGAATACGATCCAAAAATTCACTGGCGAGAAGTTCCCGGTAATAGATAATGCCCATTCTTCCAGGTGTTGCTGAATCCAGTCCCATCACCACAATTTGCTCATTTGGCTCCAGCTTTGCCCGATATCCTGCCAGATAATTATTGAAACTATGAGCAAAGGATTCACCGAGATCCACAGCATGATCTATTTGATGCTCCGGCTCCTGTGCAATTTCCGGTCGCAAGGTAGGCATTATGGGACTTTTGAGTTACTTCCAAGCTGATACCAACTGGCTGACTCCCGTTAGCAGCTATGCTTTTTTTTGTGTCGGTAAAACGACCTCGGAAGGTAAAGCCAGATATATCATTTGCCGAAACGAGTTTGGCCTTATCACCTGTATGGCGTAATTTAGCGGGATGATTAGAGGCCAAGGCCTGCTCCTTACCAGAAATAAAACAAAGCCCCTTCGAACCTTCAGCCAAGGCATCAAAATTAGTCCAACTCTGCTGCAAACTTTGATCAGTCCAGGTATTACTATTAGGATCACCATTTTTCTCCACAGACCAGCACACCAGAGCAGAACCTTGATCTGTGTATTTTTCTTTCGTTTTTTTATCTTCTTTCTTCGGAAGGAGCTTAAAAATAATTGGCTGCGGCTTCTCTGTAGTAACCTCGAAGGGCCATTTTTTCCGCAATCTATTATTTTCATCAACATGCAAAATATTTTCGGTAACCAAATCTGCAATTACCTCACCCTTATCGATATATTTCAACACCGACTGTGCTTTTGGGTGAGCGAACTCAGATTCACACCATGTTGCCAACAATGTATGATATTCAGAATAAAAAGAATTCTCCCCGCCAAAATCAGGGTAATCTTTAGCCACGTATTGAAGCTTATCAGCCAAAGGGTGTGGAGGGGGCGTCTTGCCACTTCTGCCTGCCGATTTTTCGGTGGCAGGTAGAATAATCTGCGTTTTTTCAATTACCGAGGCCCGTCTGAAATTACCTTCCCCATCTATGACGATATTAATATGGGCATTTTGCAAGGTATGGCTGATTGGCGTGAGCTTTGCTTCATCCGACAAATCCAATGCCATAACCGCCTCATAGGTTTCATACAGTTTTGCCATCCAGCTCATAATAAGGCCTCCTCTTTTTCAACCGGGAGGATGTTTTCGCCCAGACCAAACTCCTTTGGGGTCATCTTGCGAATAAAACGTCTGGCACCACATTCTTCCGGTCGGGGAAATTCCAGAATGCCATGCCGCATGGTGGCATGGCAGAAGCGACTATGCAGTTCATCCTTACCCGATTCATCCGGATAATCAAAACCATGGAACATCAAGCCAAACCCAAGTTCATCAATATCATCATAGGCACCAGTCCCTTCACCAAACTCACAGGGCTCCACATATCCCTGACAGT
>JAFCZY010000015.1 GCA_019314105.1 Deltaproteobacteria bacterium | reverse complement strand
ACACGTAGTTATTATGTAGCTTATATATAGTCACATTGTACCGAATGGCACAGGTAATTTTTTTATCACCAAGAGTCATTTTGCGTCCGGTATTAAAGGCTTAACAGGCTCTGAACGGATGGTATATATTGTTGAAACAATAATTCATACCACTGATTCAGGTAATATAGAAGGGGAATAAAAAATGAGGTATGCAGAAACGGGGTTTAATTTAGAAATTGATTTAACCCGGGGAAATATTGAGAAGGTCGCATCAGACCTAGGAGATACCGAGCTTTATCTGGGGGGGTTAGGCACGAACGCCAAGATTTTGTGGGACAGGGTTCCCCCTGAAGTGGAGCCTTTTTCTCCCGAGAATTTACTCATATTCGGTGCCGGTCTTTTATGCGGTACCCCTGCAACGGGTTGTAATCGTACCATTGTTACCACCATTTCTCCTCAGACCAGGTTAATGGCATTTTCAATGATGGGGGGATTTTTTGCACCGGAATTAAAATATGCCGGATATGATAAAGTAATCCTTCGCGGCCAGTCCCCTGATTTGGTCTATTTGTATATTAATAATGACAAGGTGGAAATACGGGATGCCTCTCATTTAAAGGGTAAAGGCTCTATTGAAACGGCAGAATTGATTAAAAAAGAGTTGAAAGAGCCCAAAGCCCAAGTAGCTGCTATCGGCATGGCCGGTGAAAACAGGGTCTATTATGCGTCTGTCGAGCAGGGCAGGTCCAGTGCCAGTCGGGGCGGAATAGGGGCTGTCATGGGAGACAAAGGCTTAAAGGCGATCGTTGTTCGCGGAACAAAGGACATTAATATTGCCGAACCGGAACAATACCTGGAACTTTGCAACGAAGTGCTGGAATATATCAAAATTCGGGAGGATAACCCCATTCCAGGGGTAATGCCCATTTTAGCAGGATTAGGATCGCCCCAGGAGATGAAAGTCCATGATGAGAAGTGGCATACTGAGAATTTCATGTGGGGAAATTCCCGGACTCGTAGAAAAGATTTTTGGACAGATGAAATCGCAAAGGACTGGAAAGAGACCATGGAAAATGCCCAAACGCGGCTGATCTCCTGTTTTAACTGTCCCATGAAATGCGGGGCAACACTTTCTTTGCCTGGACTCCCAACATACATGATGAAGTGCTTCACAAAATTGACGTATACCATGGGCGCCTTTTCAGACCTGAATTTTGGTTTAAAAATTGCTCAACGCGCTACGGAATATGGATTGGACGGATTTTCAGCCCCTCAGGTGATGGCCTTTGCCCTTGAACTTCTGGATAACGGTATCTTAACGGATAAGGATTTCCCGGAAATGCCGGAAGACAATGAGGGGAAATTTTACTATCTGCTTGATAAAATTGTCCGGCGGGAAGGCATTGGAGATATTCTGGCCAACGGTACGTATTGGGCAGCTAAAGAGATTGGTAATGGGGCAGAAGAATATGCACATAATAATATTAAAAAGATTGAACAATTGCCGCTCAAGTTATCCATGTTGAATCCCATTTACTTCCTTATGTATGCCACGGGCGAGAAGATGAATATTACCCAGATTGAAGGGCAGTTCCCCCAGGCGCCTTTTCCGAAAAGAAAGCAAAGAGAAAAATTTTGTGAGGACTGGATCCAGGTTCCCGATGAAAAGTTCAAACAAATCTTTTTAGACTGGGAATTCCGCGGAGATAATTCCATCCCTTATTATCCAACGGTTGAAATGACCTGTGATATTGTTGACTGGCAGGAGATGATGCACTATATTGATGACGCTCTCGGTCAGTGTGCCGGGTTATCATCATTCCCCTTGAAACCGCCCTATCATATCCATAATTATCCAAAATTTATCTCAGCGGGTGCCGGGATAGATATGGATGAAGACAAACTGACAAAGGCAGCCAAAAGATACAGAACTCTCGTCAGAGCCATTAATATAAGAAGAGGTATGAGAAGAAAAGATGAAAAGCCACCTGAGGACCATTGGAAGAAACGATTTCCTGAACTTGAGGAGAAGCTCTTAGATGGGTATTATAAACTCAAGGGGTGGAACAATGATGGTATTCCGACGAAAGAGTCCTTAGAGGAACTGGGCTTGGATTATGTGAGCGAAGATTTTATAAAAAGAGGGATCTTGACAGACGGTGACGATGCGCCTGGTGACGATGCTTAGACCAAAAAAGAGACCCATTAGAGTGGAGGGTATGAACCTTGACTGGTGATAAAATTGATAAAAAAATGAAAGTAATTAAAACAATCAAAATTGATGTTGATAAATGTAACGGTTGCAGAGCGTGTGAAGTCATCTGCTCCGCCTTTCATGCTGCTCCAAAATATAGCAGCAATAATCCGGCTAGATCTAGAATTAGGATTATTCGTGATCCTTTAAGAGATATATATGTTCCGGTGTATGCGGGTGAGTATACTGTGGCCGAATGTGCCGGCAGAGATAAATATACGATTGACGGGAAGGAATATGATGAATGTTCTTTTTGCAGGGCTTCCTGCCCCTCCAGGGATGAGTTCAAAGAACCTGATTCCGGTCTTCCGCTCAAATGTGATATGTGTGAAGGTGAAGATGAGCCCTTATGCGTTAAGTGGTGCCTGGCGGATGCCTTGACCCTTGAGACAAGGGAAGAGGAAGAGCCAGATGAACAAGGGGAGCAGGAGGATATGGAGATTGGCTTGGAATCATTGGCAGACAAATATGGATTACAGACGATAATGGATAGCCTGGCCAGAATGTCTGAGAAGGATTAAATCAATGGAAACTATAGCCCCCTTCATAGAAGTCATAGATGAGATAAAAGAGGCTGGCGGAGATATCTTTAAGTTATGCTTTCAGTGTGGTTTGTGCGATTCGGTTTGCCCGTGGAATAAGGTTCGACCCTTTAGCATGCGCAAGCTGATTCGTGAAGCTGCCTTTGGCTTGACTGAGATAGAAGGCGAAGATATATGGCGCTGTACCACTTGTGGTGCTTGCCCTGCACAATGCCCGAGAGGGGTTAAACAGATAGATGTCAGCATAGCCCTGCGACGGGTGGCAACGGAATATGAAGTTTTTCCTGCTTCCGTCAAATCTGCCCGGACAGCAAGGGCAAGCCTGATTTCTGAAGGCAATCCCTTGCAGGGAGACCGGAAAAAGCGAGCTGACTGGGCAAAAGATTTATCGGTAAAAACATATAAAGAAGGGATGGAAGCCTTATATTTCGTTGGCTGCTATCTTTCCTATGACCCGAGAATGAAAAAGGTAGCCACAGCCACAGCCAATATTCTTAAAAAAGCAGGGGTTGAATTTGGAATACTGGGTGACAAGGAAAACTGCTGTGGAGAAAGCATCCGCAAGACAGGCAGTGAAGACGTTTTCAAGCGTCTGGCCAGAGAAAATATCAAAACCTTTATCGATAATGGCGTAAAAAAAGTCATTGTTTCTTCCCCGCATTGCTATCATACGTTTAAAAACGAATATCCTGAATTTATGGTCAACTTTGAGGTTGTCTATATGTCCCAATACCTGCTTGAGCTGATCAATGAAGGACGGCTTGAACTTACAGGCGAATATCCAAAAAAAGTAACCTATCATGATCCGTGTTACCTGGGCCGCCATAATGGCATATATGATGAACCCCGGGAGTTGTTAAAAAAGGTTTCCGAATTGGAATTTCTTGAAATGGAATCTCATGGCAAAAATAGTCTGTGCTGTGGTGGCGGCGGTGGCAGGATCTGGATGGACACCCCTCAGGAAGAAAGATTTTCCGATATCAGGCTGAAACAGGCCAGAGAAGTGGGAGCGCAAGTTTTGGCGACATCCTGCCCGTATTGCATTACCAACTTTGAGGAAAGCCGCCTTAACCTTGAGTATGAAGATATTCTGGAAGTCAAAGACATTACAGAGATTATCAGTGAGATGATTTAGGGGAGACCGGAGAATTGATGGTTTTGGGGTGAGTATTAAATTTATGATGAGGAGATAGAAAGTGGAAAACGACGTATTGCCGGAAGAAATAATTCAACAATTTTCTGATAATTCTGTTTATAGAAATATGGGAGATAAAAACTTTGGAGACGTCATGGTTGTTGGTGGAGGGGTCAGCGGTATTCAGGCCACTCTCGACCTTGCCACTGCGGGTTTCAAGGTTTACATGGTTGAGAAAGGACCGAGTATTGGCGGCCATATGGCCCAGCTTGACAAGACTTTTCCCACAAATGACTGCTCGATGTGAATTCTCTCTCCTAAACTGGTCGAGGTCGGCCGGCATCCAAACGTAGAGATTTTAACATTTACTGAAGTAGAAACTGTAGAAGGCAAACCGGGTGATTTTCAGATAGGCCTTAAGACAAGACCCCGATATATTATTGAGGACAAGTGCACGGGATGTACAACCTGTGTAGAATACTGTCCGGTTTCCTATCCTGATCCGTTTAATCAGGGAATATCACAGAATAAAGCGGTTCATGTATATTTTTCCCAGGCCATTCCCCTTGTTTCATATATTGATGACTCCTGCCTTAGATTAAAAGAGGGTAAATGTGATATTTGTAGCAGTGTATGTAAGACAGGTGCTATAGATTTCAGACAAACGCCTGTGAAAACAGATATCATTGTCGGTGCGATCATTTTGTCTTCCGGTATTACGCCGTTTGATCCTTCTGCCAGGGAAGAATACGGGTATACCAAATATCAGAACGTGGTCACCAGTATGGACTATGAACGGCTCTTATCCTCCACAGGTCCTTACGAAGGCGAGGTTCTGCGTATTTCTAACAAGAAGCATCCCAAAAAGATCGCCTGGATTCAATGTGTGGGGTCAAGGCGGGTCACCGAGGGAGATAACAGCTATTGTTCCGGCGTGTGTTGTACTTATACTCAGAAACAGGTTATTTTGACAAAACACCATTACGAAGATGTCGAATGCACCATATTTCATAATGATATTCGTTCCTTTGGCAAGGATTTTGAACGATTCTTCCAGAGAGCGGAACAATTGCCCGGGGTTGAATTCATCAGAAGCTACGCATCCATTGAAAAAGAAATTCCTGAAACCCAAAACGTGGTTGTCAGATATGCCACTGCCGATGATGGCGTCAAATCGAAAGAATTCGATATGGTGGTTCTTTCTGTTGGGTTGAATCCACCCAAGGCGTATAAGGAAATTTCAGAAAAATTTGGCATTGAGCTGAATGCGCATGGCTTTGCTAAATCAGACTCTTCAAATCCAATCCAAACCAGCAGACCCGGAATATTCGTCAGCGGTGCTTTCCAGGGACCGACTGATATTCCTGAGTCCGTCTTTACCGCCAGCGGAGCCGGTTCTCAGATTGGTGAACTCCTTGACTACAGGCGAGGGAAGCTGGCCAAAGAAAGAATATACCCCGAAGAGCGGGATGTCTCCGCCGAAGCGCCAAAGATAGGCGTTTTTGTGTGTCATTGCGGGGCAAATATATCAAGTGTCGTCAATGTTCCTGCCACAGTTGAATATGTTTCAACCTTACCCAATGTTGTTTATGCAAAAGAGCAGATATTTTCATGTGCCACCAATTCTGCCAGGGAAATAACAGACCTGGCAATAGAAAAAGGATTCAATCGGGTTGTGATTGCTGCCTGTTCTCCCAGGACCCTTGAGCCGTTGTTCCGGGATACCCTTCGTGAGGCAGGATTGAATCAATATTATCTTGATATGGCCAATATCCGCGAACAGTGCTCCTGGGTGCATGCCAAGCAAAAGGATGAGGCCACCCAAAAGGCACAGGATATCATTCGGATGTCGGTAGCCCGTGCCAGTCAGTTGGAACCTTTACAGGAATTTGATCTGCCGGTCGACAAGGCGGCTTTAGTGGTGGGCGGCGGTATTGGGGGTATGACCTGTGCGCTTTCCATCGCAAACCAGGGCCATGAAGTTTATTTGATTGAAAAGAATAAAGACTTAGGCGGGATGGCTCGAAGACTTCATACCACTCTGGAAGGGTTGGATGTTCAAACCTATCTGGATGATGTCATCCACCAGGTTTATCAACATCCTCTTATTCATGTATCCCATGAAGCCACTATTAAAAAGGTTGCGGGGTATCTGGGCAATTTTACCACTACAGTGGAAACTGAAGGCAGGGTCAAAGAGATAAAACATGGTGCTTCCGTTCTTGCGATCGGTGCTGATGAATATAAGCCTACTGAATACCTTTACGAAGAAAGCGATCAGGTGTTTACCCATCTTGAGCTGGAAGAAGAGATCGCCAAAGGAAATGAAACGGTCCTTAATGCCGAGAGCCTGGTGATGATTCAATGTGTGGGCTGTAGAAACGAAGACAGAAATTACTGCTCCAGGGTTTGTTGCAGCCATGCTGTAAAGAACGCCTTGGCACTCAAAGAAAAAACTCCTGAGATGCGGATCTATGTCCTTTTCAGGGATATGAGAACCTATGGATTCAGAGAAGATGCGTATCGGGAAGCCTCAGAACAAGGGGTTCAGTTTATACGATATACCCCGGAAGATGCACCACAGGTTGAAGCCGTCAAAGAAGGCGGAAAAGATGTTTTAAGAGTCCTGGTGCCTGATCTTATTTTAGGTCAGCGGTTGGAATTGGATGCGGATATTCTTTCTCTGGCTGCTGCGGTTATTCCCGCTGAATCAACCCATGAAATAGCCAGACATTTTAAGGTAACCTTGAGCCCGGATGAATTTTTTAAAGAAGCCCATGTTAAATTAAAACCGGTTGAATTTGCAACAGATGGCGTTTTCCTTTGTGGAACCGCTCATTACCCCAAACATATACCGGAAACCATTAACCAGGCGTATGGCGCTGCCGGAAGAGTCTTAACACTTCTTTCACATGATACAGTCATCGCATCGGGTTCTGTCTGCATCGTAAATGAATACGATTGTGTGTCCTGCGGTGCCTGTATTACAGCGTGTAGTTATGGGGCGATTGAGTTTAAAGATACCCCAAAGGGTAAAAAAGCATGGGTTAATCCAGTTCTCTGTAAAGGAGATGGTGTATGTAATGCAAAATGCCCGACAAATGCGATTGCATTAAAGCACTTTACCAATGAAGAGCTTGGAAGCCAGATTGATGCAGCGATTACCCATGAAGATATCATCGGACAAATGAATGCGGTTTTTGAAGAGGCTTAAGTGGTTACAAATGGAAATAGTTGAAATAAATAGAAGCCTTTCTAACAAAGGAGGTTATAAATAATGAGTGCGGCTCTTGAATTTAAACCGAGAATATTGGGGTTTGTATGTCACTGGTGAGCGTACGGTGCTGCTGACCTGGCTGGAGTTTCCAGACTGCAATATGCAAATGAAATGAGACTGATACGCGTCATGTGTTCCGGTAGAGTCGATCTGGACTTTATACTCAGAGCCTTCTCAAATGGACAGGACGGCGTGTTTATCGGTGGGTGTAATTTAGGGGAATGTAATTATGTTACCCATGGAAATTTTGATGCATTGGCCAATACATATCTTGCTAAAAAGGTATTGGAACATATCGGCCTGAATCCGGAAAGACTGAGAATTCAATTTATGTCCGGTGCTGACGGTAATCTCCTGGCTGAATATACGGATGATTTCAGTAAGAAGATAAAAGAATTAGGACCCCTTGGCAAAAGCGAGGGGTTGGACAAAAATCAAGTAAAGTTCAATCTTGAAGCGGCAAGAAAATTAGTTCCCTATATGAGACTGGTGGAAAGAGAACGGCTCAGAGTCCCTGTAAAATCAAAGCAAGCGTATACTGAGTTTTTTGAAAGCCAGGATGTGGATCGATTGTTTAATGATATATTTTCAGATAAACTGGCAATAAGTCAGATTATGATGCTCCTTGAGAAAAAATCCCTTTCAACGAGTGACATCGCAGAAAAATTGGGCCTGAATTCCTCTGACGTATCCAGACACATGATCAATTCATCGCGTCAGGGATTCGTCAGATATGATACAGCCAGCAATTGTTATGCACTGGCCTAAGATGAACTTGGGGAAAGGAAAAAATTAGGAAAGCGGCTATGGAAATTGATAGAGTAGATCAGATTATTGATAAACATCATGGAGAAGCAAGTTCCCTGCTTCAAATATTACTGGACATTCAAAGTGAAAATAATTGGCTGCCCAGGGAAGTACTGGGAAGAGTCAGTGAGAAATTAGACGTTCCTTTAAATCAGATACAGCATATCGCTACTTTTTATAAAGCCTTTAGTTTAGTGCCTAAAGGACGTCATCAAGTTCACATTTGTGTGGGAACTGCCTGCCATGTTCGCGGCGCTACCCGTATCCTTGATACAGTGGAAGATGCGATTGGCATAAAGCCCGGTGAAACAGATCTGGATTTAAAGTTCAGCCTTGAAACGGTTAACTGCCTTGGCTGTTGTGCGTTAGGACCGGTTGTAGAAGTCAATGGAAAGGTCCATGGGAAGATGTCACCGGTTAAAACATCAGAAGTGTTAAAAATCTATGAGTAGGGGAAAATTATGGTGCGGTTAAAAACGCCTGAAGCATTAGAAAGCTTCAGACAGGAAATATTATCCAAAAGAAATCCGGACAAACCGTGTATTTCAATCTGTGCGGGTGCGGGTTGTGTTGCCTCGGGTGCAGATGAAGTGATAGAAGCGTTTAAAGCTGAAATTGAAAATCAGGGATTAGCTGCAAAAGTCGATACCAAAGGGACTGGATGTCCTGGTTTTTGTGAGAGAGGACCTATTGTGGTTATATACCCTGAGGAAATATGCTATCTTCAGGTAACGGCTGAAGATGTTCCTGAGATAATTTCTGAGACCATAAAGAAAAATAAAGTAGTCGAGCGTCTTTTATTTGAAGATCCGGTTACCGGTGAACGCGCCGTTCATGAATCTGATATTTCTTTTTATAAAGCTCAGGAACGAGCCGTCCTTTGCAATAACATTAAGATCGATTCCAGGAGTATTGATGACTATCTTGCACTGGGTGGGTATGCTGCATTGGGCAAAGCTCTGGGTGGGATGACGGATGTACAGGTTCTGGAAGAAGTCAAAAAATCCAACTTGAGAGGAAGGGGCGGTGCTGGTTTTCCGGCAGGCAGAAAGTGGGAAGGTTCCCGTAATGCGCCTGAGCCGATCAAATATGTCATTGTGAATGCGGATGAGGGTGATCCCGGCGCATTCATGGACAGAGCGCTCCTTGAAGGTAACCCTCATTCAATTCTCGAGGGATTGATCATTGGTGGGTATGCCATCGGTTCCCACGAGGGCTATTTTTATGTTCGACAGGAATACCCCCTGGCAGTAGAGAATATTAATCTGGCCATTAAACAGGCTGAAGAGTATGGCTTGCTTGGGAAAAATATTCTTGGTTCCGGTTTTGATTTTAAAGTATATGTACACCAGGGAGCAGGTGCTTTTGTCTGTGGCGAATCAACGGCTTTAATGACCTCATTGGAAGGCCGGGTTGGAGAGCCCAGACCCAAGTATGTCCGTTCCAATGTGAAGGGCTTGTGGAATAGACCCAGTGTGCTGAATAATGTTGAAACCTGGGCAAATGTGCCGCTGATTATTAATAAAGGTGCTGACTGGTTTACTCAGATTGGAACAGACTCCAGCAAGGGCACAAAGATTTTTTCCCTGGTGGGTAAGATTACCAATACCGGACTTGTAGAAGTCCCCATGGGCATGACCCTGAGAGATATTATTTACAAAATCGGCGGTGGTATTCCGGATGGCAAAAAATTCAAGGCCGTGCAGACCGGAGGACCGTCCGGCGGATGTATCCCGGAAGACCAGTTAGATTTGCAGGTCGGGTTTGATGAACTTACCAGGGCAGGATCTATGATGGGGTCCGGAGGAATGATCGTTCTGGATGAAGACACCTGTATGGTGGATGTTGCCAGATATTTCATTAATTTTCTTACTGAAGAGTCCTGCGGTAAATGTGTTCCCTGTCGTGAAGGGCTGCGGCAGATGCACAGAATCCTTACCAATATTACTCTGGGTAAAGGAAAAGAAGGCGATATAGAACTGTTGGAAGAGCTGGCTGAGACAGCCGTTGAAGCGTCGCTGTGCGCTTTGGGCAAAAGTGCTCCCAACCCGTTCTTAAGTACGTTACGCTATTTCAGAGATGAATATGAAGCACACATAAAAGAAAAACGATGTCCTGCCTTGGCCTGTAAAGAATTGATCTCGTTCTATATTGATCCTGCCAGGTGTATGGCCTGCGGAATTTGTTTAAAGAAATGCCCTGCCGAGGCCATTGATGGCGGCAAGAAAAAGATCCATATCATTGATCAGGAAAAATGCACCAAATGCGGTACCTGTTTTGAAGTCTGCCCTGCAAAATTTGGTGCCGTGACAAAGATTTCCGGTGAGCCTGTTCCGGAACCGATTGCGGAAGAAAAAAGAATAATCATTAAAAAGAGCAAAAAAGAGAGCAAGTAATGAAAGAAATCCAATTTGAAATTGATGGGAATCAAGTAACGGCAACAGAAGGGATGACGCTTCTTGAGACTGCCCAAAGTGCGGGGATATTCATCCCTACTCTGTGTCATCACGAGAAACTGGAACCTTTCGGAGCCTGTCGGCTTTGTATTGTAGAAGTAGAAGCCAATGGTCGGACAAAACTTGTTGTTTCCTGTGTTTATCTATCAGAAGAAAATATCATTGTCAGAACCCGGTCTGAAAAGATAGATAGAATTCGCAAAACCATTATAGAGTTATTAATGGCACATGCTCCGGATTCTCCCAAATTACAGGACCTGGCAAAAGAGTATGGCGCAGACAAAGATCGTTATGAAAAAGAGGCTTCATTTTGTATCCATTGCGGCTTGTGTGTCAGATATTGTGCTGAGGTTACAAAGAAGAATGCTATTGGGTTTGTGGATAGAGGGATACACAAAGAAATCAGTTTTATTCCGGAAATTGCCGCAAAGGAGTGCAATGACTGCAAGGAATGTTTCCCACTCTGTCCGACATCATATCTCCAGGCAGCGTTTGTTTTAACTGAAGCCCTTGCGTTTCCCGCAACTTCCAAGTCTGAATCAAAGGAATAGGGAGAATTTGAGTACAAGGAAAAATACAAAATTTTATCAAGCCCTTCAGTGTAAAGAAAGATCCGGTGGAACAGATTCTTCTGATCAGGTCATTGATCTGGAACTGATCGGAGAGGAACCTTTTTTGATTCGTATTGATGATAAGGATTACTCTGTCGTGATGAGAACACCCGGGGATGAAGTGTATCACGCCGTCGGGTTTTGTCTTGGGGAAGGGATTGTAGATTCTTTTGAGGATTTTAAAACCATTGGGTATGATAAAGATCTGGAGCCGAATATTATTAATATTTGGTTGACACCTGAACGGCATGAAAAGATTCCCCATCTTCTTGAACGGAAGGGGTTTGTCAGTCAGACCAGTTGCGGCATTTGCGGGAAAGAGATGCTCAAGGATCTGCATCAGATATTAATGCCGGCAGAAAATGGGTTTGAGGTTGAAATCAACCGTGTCTTTGATTGCATCAACAAACTTTCCAAAAATCAGAAATATTATCAGAGAACCAGAGGATCTCACGCCGCGCTGATATTTGACGATCAACTCCAAGTGATCTCTTTTGCCGAAGATGTCGGGCGACATAATGCACTTGATAAAGCCATCGGAACAGCTTTCATGGATGGAACCCTGTCTGATGCCGGCGTTCTTGTATTATCTTCAAGGATCAGTTATGAATTGGTTCAAAAAGCTGCCAGAGCGCATCTGCCGGTGATGATCTCTAATTCAAGACCCACCGCCCTTGCCGTTGAAATGGGACAGTCCTTAAACATGACATTGGCTTTTCCTGTAGAAGAATCTGAATTAATAATCGTTTGCGGTGAAAATCGCATCATAAGAGAATAAAGCAAAATAACAATTTATTGGAAAGTTATTGAATTAAAAATAATAATAGATTAAAAGCACCCAATAATCAGCCAAATAAAGAGGAGAGATAATTTGAAAATTCTCACAACCGCAAAAAAAGTAGTCGATGTGGAATTAACCCTCCATGTGGAGAATGGCGCCATTGTTGAAGACGGGTTACAATATGTGATTAATGCCTGGGATGAAAATGCCGTGGAAGCGTCTGTCCAGTTAAAGGAAAATAATGGAGCAGAAACAACCCTGGTGAGTATCGGCGGTAGCGATAACACCGATATGATCCGAAAATGTTATGCCATGGGAATTGATAATGGCATTCATATTGATGATCCTGCACTGGAAAAAGCAGATTCATTTGTTTTTGCCAGAGTGCTGCAAAAAGTGTATGAGGCGGGCGAGTATGATCTGGTCATTACAGGAAAGCAGGCCCAGGATACAGACAACGGCCAGACCGGGATTATCTTGGCGGAGATTTTGGGAATCCCCTGCGTCAGTAACGTGGTTGCCATTGATGTTATAGATGACGCTAATATTAAAGTGTCTCGACTGGGTGATATGGGAACTGAAATTATAGACGTGTCATTACCCGCTGTCATAACGGTGAGTGACAGTATTAACGAACCCCGATTGCCTGCCATGCGCGGTATTATGATGGCAAAGAAAAAGAAAATCCAGGTCATGGATCTGGCAGGTTTGGGAACGTCCTATGATGAAGTCAGCGGTGGGTCTTTAACATCAGAAGTGATTGCGTTTATGGCATCGGAAACACGACAGGCCGGACAGAAATTTGAAGGGGATGCGGTAGAAATAACCGCCAAAGTCGTCGATCTTCTGGCCAATGAAGCAAAGGTGTTTTAAGGGAATTTAAATCTAAGCGGATTCAGTTCCGATTTCATATAAGGAATACTATTATGGCAAAAGTACTTGTGGTAGCAGATATTAAACAAGGTGTGCTCAAAGGCAGCACAACCGAGCTTTTATCAAAAGCCAAAGCAATGGGGGCAGAGACCGCTGTTGTGGCAATGGGGAATAATATTGAATCATTGGCATCAGGTTTGGCAGCAGCCGGATCAGATACCCAGTATATTGCAGATGATGCAAGTCTTGACCTTTTTTCAGCAGGACCTTATGCCGCTTGTGTTGTTGATGCTGCTAACCAGTTTGGTGCCAACCTGATCTGGTTTGGGTTTTCTGAAAGCGGTAAAGCTACGGCACCGAGAGTTGCTGCTCAATTGGGATCTGCATGTGCTACAGAGATTACAGATGTAACGCTTGATGGAGATCAAATAGAAGTAACACGACCTGCCATTGCAAATAAGGTCATGCAAAAAGTTAAAATCAATACGGAACGACTTGTTGCAGTGATTAGAGCAGGGGCATTTGAGGCAGACGAAGGTATAAGCGGAACTGAAAATGTGGTCAAGCTCTCTGCTCCGGCAGCTGATTTAAAGGCTGTGATCAAAGAACTCGTTTTCGATGCCAGCGGAGAAATCGATCTTGCTGACGCCGACGTCGTTATTTCAG
>JAFCZY010000217.1 GCA_019314105.1 Deltaproteobacteria bacterium | reverse complement strand
GTAACATCTCAAGCTCCTCTTTTTTTTTCCCGCTTTTTACCTCGGTGATCTCACCGTTATTTTTAGTATGAATCACCAACACCGCATCTTTCAACTCAGGGTAGGTGGCTTTCATATATTGGGCAACATCATCGCAGTTTTTTTTTTCATCCGTCATGACAAACAGAATGGCCTTCTTTTCCAGTTTCTCATGCTCCTTGTATGCCTTACGCCACTCCTCAACACCCAGATTCAGATAATCGGCATATTTTTCAGTATAACGGGAGCTTTGCCGCTCAGATAATTTGGCACGGCTGGCAGAATCAGGCAGCACCGGATGCTTTACAACATTTTGTGAAATCGCCTCCACCAAGGGATAATCCGATATCGTCTGTACAAAAATGGCCCCATTATTGTGCTTGGGGGTTGCGGTGACATCCACCTGAAGTGAAAGAAAACCGTCTTTATGCTGCAAGCGATGATGGATATCCTCTATAGACTTGAACCATGCCATTTTGGGATCATGAATATGGTGCGCCTCATCATTGAGCACCACCAGTTCATCAATATCCCGGACAATATTCCCCAGATCGACTTTGGAATCAGTGGTTTTCCCAACAGGTCGCCTGCCTAAAAAATAGTCCATTGTATTTTCATCATCTGCTGAGGGCTCCACATCATTGCCCGAATAAACCCGGTGGATATTGGTTAAAAAGATATTGCCGGTTTTGCGGGTAATATTGACCTCATCCTGAATATGCAGAGTCAGTTGAAAATCATCCCGCCAGTTGACCCCTTCAAACCCGTTATCCGGCAACACCGGATCTTCAAAGAAAATACGCAGTCCGTCAAAGTCGGCACGGATACGATCCAGAACAATAATATTCGGGGTAATCAGCAAAAAATTTCGTGCCAGTTCAGAATCCTCTTCATATTTTTTATGAAAATAGCACCATGCCAGAATCAGGCTCATGACCTTGGTTTTGCCGGTACCCGTGGCCATTTTAATTACAAACCGCCGCCACGACTCATCAAACATATTTGCCGACACCGCCCCGGATGAATCAAAACGGATCAGATCATATTTATCTTTTACCTTGATGGCATCATAAAGGTAAACCACTGTCTCAACGGCTTCCTGCTGGGCAAAGTAATACTGGAATTTTACCATGGAGCCATCTGCTTTGGGCATTAAATGCACACGATTAAACCACCAGCTTAAAAGGCTGATACTGGTATTTGTCGCTCCTTCATATCCATTTTCCCGCCATGTTTTAACTTTTTTGCGCAATTGGTGCACCAGTGGCGGTAATAATTTTTCATAAGAAGATTCACGAAAAGCTTCATCAGCGGGAAACCAGCGCACATCAGGTTCAAGGATAACATGGGGAGAATCAGGAAAATCAGGATGTAATGCCATTATTTGCCACCTTCCAGCTTTTTCACGCCACTGTCATCAATAAGCAGTCTCATCTGCTGAATAGCAATTTTATTGAGTTTGGTAAGCCGTTCGGATTGTGAAATTCCCTCATTAATAAACAGTGCATTCAAATTTTCCAGATTAGATAGGCAAATTAGTTGTGATACATTGGCATAATCACGAATATTCCCCTTTTGATCGGGGTTTTTATCGCGCCATTGTTTTGCGGTTTTGCCAAACAGGGCAACATTAAGGACATCGGCTTCACTGGCGTAAATATTATTGATCTGGCCCTTTGTCACTTGCAGAGGAATAAGATTTCCTTTGATCGCATCGGTATGAATGCGGTAGTTAATTTTAGTAAGGTTCCGTTTGATATCCCATCCAAGCTGTTTTTGTTCTTCATCTTTAAGTCGCTGGAATTCTTTAATAAGATACAACTTGAATTTAATCGAAATCCATGATGCAAATTCAAATGCAATATCCTTGTGTGCATAAGTGCCGCCATATCGCCCGGCTTTGGAAATTAATCCTATCGCATTGGTCTTTTCGATCCATTGTTTGGGTGTTAATGTAAAACTATTAAGGCCCGCCTGTTTTTTAAACCCGTCGAATTCGACGGGTTTAAAATCTGGATTATTAAGTTGTTCCCAAATTCCTAAGAATTCAATAGTATTTCTATTCCTAAGCCAATTTCTAATCAAGTCGTCAGTTCTATCTGAATGCTTATATCTGGCAATATCAGTAATACAGACATAATCGGCTTGTTTTTGTGAATAGAAGGAAATTTCTTTTTCCAGCACTTTGATTTTTTTCGTTTTTTTCATACCGACACCTCAATAATCTTCATCGTATCGTTGCCGAAAATATCCACCACTTTCACGGCAACCTTGCACCGTCCGGGAACACGCTCCACAAACGCACTTTTCAGTTCCAGCGAACGGTCTTTTTTGGTACGAAAGGATTGCCATTCATTTTCAAATACATAATCGCCGGTCCAGACCTCTTCATTCTCTCCACTTTCAGGATTCTTTATTCGCAGAATTTCCCGTTTGGACTCAAAATTAAAATCCACGGACCAGTAATCAATCCAGTCTGTCCATTTCTGGGTCAACACTTCGCGGCTGACAATGCCGTCTTTGTCTTTGCTGATTTTAACCACCTGCCCCTTATCTACAATCACTTTGGACTTTTTCTTTTTAAGCGTCACATCGGCATCTGCTGCATCCTGGGAATAAAATACTGAAAAATCCGTCAGCTCAATGGCGATGCTGTGTTTGTTTTTGCCCTTGCCAAAAAGGGGTTTTACTTCAATAAACGATACATCATGAAATACGACCTGATTTTTCTCAATTGCCCGTTTGTCAAAGACCTCGGCCGGGATATATTTCATGGCAAGGTCAATGCCTTTGCTTTTTGCTTCTTCCTGAATATTGGGGAAAAGTCCCATCTCAAATTCAAACCCGAGAATATCAACTCTGGTAATATGCTTTTGGCGGCATTCTAAAATAATTTCTTCCACAAATAAACGGGTCACGGGTAGATTAACCGGCCCCACTGCCACCAGCCGTCCGGCTTTTTTACCCTGAAAGCAGTTAAACTGGCTGATCGATTCGGCATGGTAGGCGTGCAAAATCAGGTCTAAAAATGCTTTTTCCTTAGCCCTTAATTGTAATTGTTTTTCTTCTTCGCGCAGATCGGGATTGATGCCGATATAATGCTGACGTTCATATTTTCCCAGATTGAGGATTTCAAAGGCACGCCAGCTTTTATTTTCGGCTTTTAACCGGCGTTGCACTCCGATCATTCGCTTGCGGGTGGTGTGAATGGCAAATTTACCAAGGTCTGAGGCGATCCATTCACGCCCCAGCTTCTCAGCAACTGCGGAGGTTGTTCCTGAACCGCAAAAAAAG
The DNA here is from genome assembly GCA_019314105.1 of Deltaproteobacteria bacterium. Classification (GTDB taxonomy): domain Bacteria; phylum Desulfobacterota; class Desulfobacteria; order Desulfobacterales; family Desulfobacteraceae; genus Desulfobacula. The sequence goes on along the minus strand of JAFCZY010000217.1, from coordinate 850 downwards.
TCAGCTACTATGTCACCTTCGTTGGATGAGGATTTGATGATGCGGTCTAATAAGGCTTCGGGTTTTTGGGTGGGGTAATCGATTCTCTCTTTAGCTTGTGAATTAATGTAATTTATTTCCCATACATCGGGAGCAATCGTTTTTCCTGTATTTACTGTAACAATCCGTGCGTAATCATCTAAATTTATTCGTCCTTGCTCTACAGCCTCATCAACTTTTGTCTGGTTATAAACTAATAATTGTGGCTGCCTCTTCCCTTTAATTAAAACAGAATTTCTATCCCAACCCTTATTATGTTTCTTTTTTTGCCCTTCAGTCGCCTCAATATATACCGGATTCAATTTAAAAGACGTGCTTTTTGAATAAAAGAACATTGTATCGTGCATTCGTTGATATGCTCCACTTCCAGCCGTCCATCTACGGTAATACCAAATCAAGTCATTTCTATAATTTTCTTTCCCAAACACCTCATCCAAAACCAGCCGAATATAACTATTCACCCGCCAGTCACAATGCACATAAATACTGCCATCTTCGGCCAGCAGATCCCGCATCAGCACCAGTCGTTCATAAATCATACTGATAAAAGAATCCGCGCCTTTGCCCCAGGTATCCCGATAGGCGATTTCTTCCAGAATATTGGGTTTTTTGGTCAGTGTCTCGCCGCCGATTTCAATATCCATGGAAAAATCAGCACCCACATCAAAGGGCGGGTCGATATAAATCAGCTTGATGCCGCCCTGTTTTTCAATTTCTTCACGTAGCGGCCCATTTTTAAGGGATGATAAAATGAGTTTATTATCCCCCCAGATCAGCTTGTTGTTCCACCCCGTGATCTGCCTGCCGGTCT
>JAFCZY010000475.1 GCA_019314105.1 Deltaproteobacteria bacterium | reverse complement strand
AACACTCTCGTTTCCCTGGATACGTTCGATACAGACAAGCTGATCCCGGTCAAGAATTGTCAGTTCAATTGTTTTACGAACTTTTTTGGATAATTCCTGCATGGAAGGCCAGGCAATTGAACGCAAGTTTATTTTATCCTGAAGGTGATTTTTTGTGAATAAAAGGTTCATTCCCAGCCTGTAAAATCCTCTTTTTTTTTCTTTATCTATAATCCCCCTGACACATAAGGTATGCAGTATCCGAATAAGGGATTGTTTTGGAATATCCAGCTCGTTCATGATCTGCGAAAGGGATAATGTACCTTCATTTTCCGACAAAAGCTCGATGACATCAATGGCTCTGTCTACTGCTGTTATGCGGGGTGAAGTTATTTGTTTCATAATTTCCTATTCCTGTTATGCTTTCAATACTACCAGTGCATCAACTGCAACAGGTTTGTTTCCTGATATAATCAGCGGATTAATATCGATTTCTTTAATATTTTCATTTTCCATGCCGATTCTGCCTATTGTTATCAAGATATCTGTTAATATATTCATATCAACCGCTTCCATTCCACGAATACCACTTAAAATTTTAGATCCTTTAATTTCATTTATCATCTCCAATGCATCACAGGGGTCCAGGGGGGCTACTCTGAAAGAAACATCCTTTAAAATTTCGGCAAATATTCCTCCAAGTCCAAACATAACACACGGGCCGAAGTGAGGATCATTTATTAACCCTACTACCAGTTCCTGTTTTCCCTTAACCATTTCCTGGACTATAATGGTATTTTCAGTTCCATTCATTCTCGAAGAAATTTTCTTAAAAGCCGTCAGGGCTTCCTCTTCATTTCTAATGTCTATACCAATTAATTTTTTTTCTGTTTTATGCAAAATATCAGGTGAACATCCTTTTAATACAATTGGGTATCCAATTATTTTGGCTGCTTCAATAAGAGATACTTTGTTTGTAACCTGTATCTCTCTTGTAACCGGTATTTTGTATGATGATAGGAATTGTTTAGATTCGTATTCGGAAAGAGCCGCGCGATTGATCGTTCTTTTTACCTGTCTGCTTAAAAATTTTCTTGCGGGAGTAATCCCAAAGCATTTTGATGGCAAGGACACTTTCTTCAGGATCATTAAACACGGGGAATGTATTCACAGCCTTTAACTGCTCAATATGACGTTTCTCTGCAAAAAAACTAAGCCCTATCGGTTTGTTGGCTTCCTTGCTAATCTGGGTAAAGATATCCAGGAGTTTATCAAGCCTGCTCATCTCTTTGCCAAACATTTTGGCTATTTCCGGCCCATACATAATTGAGAGTACCATGCCATCAATATTATCAAGGGCAAGGCACTCTTTAAGAGCAAAAATCAAAGCCTCTATGGAGTGAATATCTCCGAAATCCATAGGATTTGTCATTCGGATCACACCCCCTCTTCTAAAGCTTTCTATTTTATGAATAAGTGCTTCCGGCAAAGCAGGGCATGTGAAACCATATTTTTCGCAGGCATCTCCAAGCATTACGGAAAAGCCTCCTGAAAGGGATATGGCAACCAGTCTGTTCCCTCTTAATTCAGGCAAACGAAGTGCTTTGGCACAGACCGTCATTTCATGAATAGTGTTTACTCTAATGATTCCTGCCTGCTTCATCGCACCTTCTACGATACGATTATTATTAGAGAGTGCGGCCGTGTGGGATTTGGCTACTTCAGATGCCGTCCGGCTTACATTTGATTTGAGGATAACAATGGGTTTTGTGGATTTTTTAGCTACCGCCATCAGCTTTCTGCCATTATCAATGCTTTCCAGATAGAGATGAATTTGCTTGGTATCCTTATCCTCCATCAGATACTCAATAAAATCTATCTCATCTAAATCCAGCTTGTTTCCAATACTCATTATCTTTGAAAAACCGATATGTTCATCTGAAAAAGAATGAGCAGCCTGATTGGCCACACCACCACTTTGGGCAACTATGCTTACAACCCCTTTTTTGAAATTTTTAGTATTCATTGGATTAAATGGCGTGCAGAGCCCTGATCCTGTGTTTATAATTCCGATGCAGTTCGGTCCAATAAATCGGATTCCATGTCGTTTTGCGGTTGCAAGAAGGATAGCTTCC
>JAFCZY010000216.1 GCA_019314105.1 Deltaproteobacteria bacterium | reverse complement strand
AACATCCATGGCAGCCCCAATGATTGCTCCTGTAATTTTATTGATCTCTTTAATCATTCTTTTCTCTGCGTTCTCTGCGCACTCTGCGGTGAAGAACTTCTATCATCCGGCAGGTGGTTCAGTGGGATATCTTTCAGGCAAGGATACTGGCTGTCTTTTGCTGACAGCAGCGGGTCTTTGATCGGCCAGTTAATTCCAATGTCCGGGTCGGACCAGAGAATGCCTTTTTCGCTTTCCGGTGCATAGAAGTCAGTGCATTTATAGACCACCAGAGCGGTGTCACTGATCACACAGAATCCATGGGCAAAGCCCTGGGGAATAAAAAACTGATTTTTATTTTCTTCTGACAGGTGTACGCCGGTCCATTGACCAAAGGTGGGGGAGCCTTGACGGATATCCACAGCCACATCATAAACCTCCCCTTTGAGTGCCTGAACCAGCTTGGCCTGGGCATTGGGATACTGGTAATGCAGTCCTCTCAGGGTGCCATGGGTTGAATAGGAAAGATTGTCCTGAACAAAGGGGTGATCCAGGCCTTTGGCTGCATATTTTTCCCGGTGAAAGGTCTCCATGAAAAAACCACGGCTGTCTTTAAATATATCCGGCTGGATGATCAAGGTACCGGGCAATGATGTTTTCAGAACTTGCAATATTAATGTCCTTCGTGTTTCAGCATTTCAATCAGATACCGGCCATACCCGTTTTTCTGCATGGGGTGGGCAATTTTTCTGACCTGTTCGCTGTCAATGTATCCCATACGGTAGGCGATCTCTTCAACACAGGCGATCTTTAACCCCTGACGTTTCTCTATGGTTTCCACATATCCACTGGCGTCAAGAAGGGATTCATGAGTACCGGTATCCAGCCACGCAAACCCCCTGCCGAGCTTTTCCACACGCAATGCCCCCCTTTGAAGATAGACATTGTTGACATCGGTAATTTCCAGCTCTCCGCGGGGTGAAGGATTAAGGCCAGCAGCGATATCAAGCACGGTATTGTCGTAAAAATACAGACCGGTCACTGCCCAGCTGGATTTTGGATGCGCTGGTTTTTCTTCAATGTCCACGGCGATTCCGTTTTTATCAAAACTGATAATACCGTATCGTTCCGGGTCTTTAACCCAATATCCAAATATGGTGGCGCCTTCTTTTCTTTCGACCAGGCTTTGGAGTTTTCCAGACAGATTATGCCCATAAAAAATATTGTCCCCCAAGATCAGACAAACCGTGTCTGTCCCCACAAAATCACGACCAATAATAAATGCCTGTGCCAGTCCACCGGGATTTGGCTGTTCTGCAAATTCAAAGGACAGGCCTAATTGTGACCCATCGCCCAGAAGTTCCCTGAAGCGTGGCAGATCCAGGGGGGTGGAGATGATGAGGATTTCCCTGATGCCCGCCAGCATCAGCACAGAGAGCGGATAATAGATCATGGGTTTGTCATACACCGGCAATAGCTGTTTACTGACCACGCGGGTGATGGGGTACAGGCGGGTGCCTGAGCCGCCGGCAAGAATGATACCTTTCATGAAGTTACTCCTAAAAACCAGTCAACAGTGGATGCCAATGCGTCTTCAAAAGTGTGCCCGGGCGACCAGCCAAGGTCTGTTTTTATCTTTGTTGCATCAATGGCATATCGTCTGTCATGGCCGGGTCTGTCCGTAACAAATTGAATCAGCCGCCTGGATGATTTGCTGCCGGAACGTCCCAGGCGGTCATCCACAAGGTCACAAAGCAGATGAACGATCTCGATATTTTCTTGTTCAGCGCCGCCGCCGATATTGTATGTTTCACCGGGTATGCCCTTTTCCAATACCGTGATAAGGGCATCACAATGGTCGATCACATACAGCCAGTCCCGAACATTTTTTCCATCACCATACACCGGCAATGGTTTTTCTTTCATAATATTCAAAATGGTCAGGGGGATCAATTTTTCAGGGAACTGGTATGGGCCGTAATTGTTAGAACAATTGGTAACAAATGTAGGAAGGCCGTATGTCCGGAAATATGCCTTGACAAAGTGATCTGAGGAAGCCTTTGAAGCTGAATACGGGCTGGATGGGTCATAGGGGGTTTGTTCCGTAAAGTATCCATCAGGGCCGAGGCTTCCATACACCTCGTCCGTGGAGATATGGAGAAACCTGAAGCCTTCCGGCATTTTCCCGGCATCCCGGAATTTGCGGCAGGCTTCAAGGAGTCTGAACGTGCCTGTGACATTTGTCTCTACAAAAGCGTCCGGTCCCTGTATAGACCGATCCACATGAGATTCAGCAGCAAAATGAACCACGCCGGTGAAATTATATTTTGAGAACAATTTGTCAAGAAGTGCGCTATCGCAAATATTTCCCCGAACAAAGAGATACCTCTCTGCCCTGCCCGGATCAAGGGTTTCAAGGTTTGCCGGATTCCCGGCATAGGTGAGTGCATCCAGGTTGACAATATGCCAATCCGGCCTTTCAGCAAGGGCATGGTGTATAAAATTTGTGCCGATAAAGCCGGCGCCACCGGTGATTAGATAATTTTTCATTTTGGAGTTTAGCATTTACACCAACTGAGATAAAAAGGTTTTGGCCGGCACCTTAACTGGATACGGGACAGAAAAACAATCCGACTCTGAAAAGGGTTCGTTGATGGTAACTTGAAACGCATTTTGTGCGCCGGTAGCCTTTTGGAAATAGGCAAGATTTTTGTTCAGGCCGGCATCGGAACTTTTAACTTCAACAAGAAACCATGGTATCCCATCCCTGCTGACTAAAAAATCCACTTCTCTCTTATCTTTGGTTCGAAGAAAAAAGAGGTTAAAATCACCATGGCCGATATCGGTCCAGTGATGTACTGCCTTTAGCAGGTGACAGGCAACCATGTTTTCATTTTTTGCGCCTGTTTCAGTTATCATGCTCCAGTCCCACATATAATATTTAGGTTCCTTTCGCAGGGAACGTGATACATTTGTATGCCATGGACGAATAGAGAAACAATAATACAGACTTTCAAGAATCCCAATCCATCTCCTTATCGAGTCTTCCGAAGCTCTGATTTTTCGCGCTAATGAGGCGTAACTGACAAGCTGTCCGGCCTGTTGCATAATCAGGTCTGCCAGTATTTCCACCATGCGGATCTCTTGAACTCTTGAAACATCGTATATATCTTCACGGAATATTTGAGAAAGACGTGATCCCCGCCATCGATTATAAAACCGATTGTTCCCCCGCAAAAACGGTTGGGGAAATCCTCCGAACCGGACGAGATTCTGCCATTGGTCATTCGGCAGTTCAACCGGTGCCCTGATTTCCCGGTCTGATGTTATTGGTGCAAGGAGTTCAGCAACGGTGAGGGGATGCATTCGATATAAAAAATATCTGCCCATCAGGCTGTCACCACCTTTGCGGTAAATATCCAGTCGTGCGCTTCCGGTCACGATAATTCTCATATTGGTGTGACTGGCATAAGTATCGTAGAACCCTTTAATGAAAATTTTCCACTGCGGATATTTATGAATTTCATCGAAAATAACCACGGGTGATTTCTTTAACCCAATATGGTTCGCAACACGGCCCGGGCCATCCAGAATAAGTCGCCGATGGTCTTCATTGTCCCAGTTCAAATAAATAGCGTTGTCCTGAAAATTTCGAACAACTGTCGTTTTACCGACTTGGCGAGGCCCGGCAAGAAATGCCATTTCCGGTCCGTCTTTAAAGTGCTCGGCCAGAGTGGTTGTATAGATTCTTTTTAAGAAAGACATGGCCATTGTATATCATTCAATCGGTTTGATGACAAGACTAAAGTGTATATCGTTCGTGGAACGGTCGCTCCTTTTCTACGATACGTCGTGGAATAGTCGTTTGATGTCATGGGTCATTGAGTTGCATACCAGTCAGTCACCTGTCTGATACCGTTCTTCAGGTTTGTTTTCGACTGCCAGCCAAGATGTTTCATTTTTGACACATCCAGACGTTTCTGCGGGGTTCCATCCGGCTTTGATGTATCATAGGAGATGTCTCCCTTAAACCCTGTGATCTCTTTTATCAGCTCTGCCAGTTCCCTGACAGTCAGATCTGTTCCTGTGCCGATATTGAACAGCGGTGAGTTTTTTAAGGACAATTTAGCATCGGGAACATTCATCAGATACACGCAGGCGTCTGCCAGATCATCCACATGGAGAAACTCACGC
>JAFCZY010000014.1 GCA_019314105.1 Deltaproteobacteria bacterium | reverse complement strand
GGCGCTCCAGGCGAGCTGATTGCTTCTGCTGCCAGGCTCTGTTATGCAGAAGACACGGAAACAATTTTTGACCAGGATCCGGGCCAGGCGGAGAAGTTTGTTGGAATGTTGCGTAATATGGGACATATGAGTCCGATTGAGCATGCTGTTTTTACTTTTTATATTGACGGGGTATCACGGGCAATGACCCATCAGCTTGTCCGGCACAGGCTGGCCAGCTATTCGCAGCGAAGCCAGCGGTACGTGACACATGGGGGCTTTGATTATATAATGCCGCCGCAGCTTAAAGGAAAGAAGGTCAGAGATGAAGGCGTAGAGGTGGATGCGAAGAAATACTTTGAGGAGACCATGGAATACCTGGCCGGTCGTTATACTAAGCTCAATGAGGCATTAGGAAGTAGTGGCGAATCGAGCAATGAGGATGCCCGGTATGTTCTTCCAAATGCCTGTGAGACCAAAATCCTGATGACCATGAACGCCAGAGTACTCCTGCATTTTTTTGAAGAAAGGCTCTGCCTGCGTGCTCAGTGGGAAATCCGTGGCGTTGCCGACCAGATGTTGATGCTTGCGCGTGAGGCATGTCCAAGTGTTTTTAATGGAGCAGGCCCGAAGTGCATACGTCTTGGGAAATGTCCTGAAAAAAAGATGACCTGCGGAGAATTTGAAAAAATAAAGAAACGCTACGCAAAATTATAGGGATTGGGGATCTTGGGGCAGGGCTTTCTAACCTTGAACCGTGAACCATGGAACTGTGAACCTGAGTAGTTATGTTTTTTCATTGACATATTCAGGGGAAAAGTGTAGTTTTAAAAATTAATTTCAGGTGCATTTAAGGCATAAAAGGGAATCCCGTGAAAATCGGGAGCGAGCCCGTCGCTGTAATCGGGGACGAAAACCGCAAAATGTCACTGTCCACTTTAAGCTGGATGGGAAGGCGCGGTAAGTAGTGTGATCCGAAAGCCAGAAGACCTGCCTGAAACATTGTTTGGCAACCTCGTGGACTTGGGGGCTAATCATTAAAAATCTGAGGATAAAAAAGGGATATCCCCGGATCGATTTATTTCGATTCGGGGATTTTTTTTGGTCTTTTGGCGGGCGAATTAATAATTTTATATTCCGAGGGGGAAAGGAGATTTAGATGAAAAAGTTTGTGTTTTACATTATTGTTTCTGCATTTTTTATTGCGCCTGGATTTTTAAATGCCCAGGAAGATTCAAAGGATGATAATTCGATTTCAACACTGGAAGAGATAGTAGTAACTGCCGGAAGAGTTAAAGAAAAAAAAGAGGATGTGACCATCAATATAACCGTTGTGACTGAAGAACAGATCCAGCAATCCTCTGCGCAGGATTTGGGTGATCTGCTTGCCAAGCAGGGGTTTATGATTCGGGAATATCCAAACTCACTGATTTCGGTTGAAATTCGTGGTTTTAAGACTGAAACTCATGGTAACGATCTGGCCAGTAATGTATTGATCCTGATAAATGGGCGGCGGGCCGGAACAGGAAATTTGGCAAAAATTATGATGGACAATGTTGAGCGTATTGAAATTATCAGAGGTCCCGGTTCCGTTCAGTATGGGGCTTCGGCCATGGGCGGCATTGTTAATGTCATCACCAAACAAGGCCATGGGAAGCCTTCTGTATATGCACAAGGAACACTGGGAAGCTGGGACAATCAAAAATTTTCCGCCGGTGCTTCGGGGCAATTTAAGAATTTTGATTTTTCATTCAGCGGCTCATCAGAATCCCAGGATGACTACAACACGGCTCGAGGAGACAAATATTTCAACACCGGTTTTGACTCGAAGGAGAGAATAAGTGTTAATGCAGGCTGGACGTTCGTACCCGATAACCGAATCGGAGTAACCTATACCGGCTATGAGGGCGAAGGCATTGGAAACCCGGGCCGTTTGAGCCAGAACGATTTAGACAATTATGTCGACCATGCCATCAATACTGTTGACTTCGTTTATGACGGGCAAACAACCGATGGTTTTATGATATGGAACCTGCGCTATTTTAATGGAAAAGACGAGTACGAGACCTTTGATCCTGAAAATTATGGCAGCAAGCATAAGTACTTTCGGGATACGGATCAGCAGGGGGCTCAAGCCCAGTTGACGGTCAAGTGGGATCATGCCCATGTCACCGCAGGCATTGACTGGACAAGTTATGAGATTACGAATTCCTATACAATCGACGGTAGCGAAAACACTTATGATAATCCGGCGGCGTTTCTCATGGCCAAAACCAAACTCTTTGACGATAAGCTGGTTCTTTCCGTAGGAGGACGCTATGACCGGTATGATGTCGATAGTGATGACGGCCAAAGTACCGATGAAACCAATTGGTCCAGCAGTTTGGGCGCGGCCTATAAATTTACTCCTGGGTTGAGTGTCCGGGTCAATTATGGCGAAGCTTTCAGGATGCCCACCGCTGACCAACTTTATATGTATGATGACTATAGTGCTTGGGGCTTCGGTATCTGGTCAGGGAACCCCGACCTGGATCCGGAAAAAAGCAAAACCTATGAAATCGGCCTGGATTTTTCCAAAAAATCCGTTTCCGGCGGTATAACGTATTTTCACACGAACTTTGAAGATAAAATCTCTTACGCCTATGACCCGGTTGATGATGTTACGCGTTATGAGAATGTCGATGGCGCCACAATCTCCGGTATTGAGGGTACGCTGCAATTTGATGTCGGCGCTTTTTTTTATTGGAGCTATGAACTTTCACCTTACGCTTCCTTTACCTACCTTACCGAATACGAAGATGAAGAAGAGGATGAAGACCTTCAGTACACGCCTCAATGGACGGCATCTTATGGTCTTTGTTTTGCCAATCCCGACATCGGATTTGTATCCAAGCTGAATTTTGCCTACATCGACGAGCAGGATATCATCGACTATGAAGGCACTGGGGAAACCAGGCTTGACAGCTATACGGTTGCCGATCTGACGATTGCCAAAACGCTCTTTCCTTCTAAAAAATACGGAGATGTATCCATTAAGGCTGAAATTCAAAACCTTTTTGATGAGGATTATGCGGTTGTGCAAGGCTATCCTACGCCCGGCAGAACATTTTATATAGGCCTGAAATACGCCTATTGATTGAATAGGTGGGGCTATTACTTCACTAATCTTCTTTCCCGGCGGCTGTGGATTGTACGCCGGGAAAGGTTTTCGAATGGATACTTCAAAAATGAGTTCAGATTGTTTTATTTTCAGGGTACGCTTTTTTCTGATCGGGTTGATTTTATTGCTGCCAATGCCTTCTTTTGGCACAACTTTTCCCATAACAGTGACCGATGCGTTTCAAAATAAGTTGCATGTGGTAAAAAAACCGCAACGGGTGGTTTCCCTGGTGCCCTATATCACCGAAATGCTGGTATCATTTGGTCAGGACCAGGCCCTTGTGGGGTTGACACGTCAGGATTTGACCTTAAACTGCGGCCTTCGAAAAAAAAATGTGGGCAGTTATTTTTACCCTAATATTGAGGCAATCGCCAATTGTCATCCGGATCTGATTATTGTTTCGCCTTCCCATAAGGAGGTGCTAAACCGTTTCGACCATAGCCGTTACAAGCTGATAGTTATGGAGGTCAGGCAAATAGAAGAAGCGTTTTCCCAGATGGAGATAATTGGCCGGCTTTTTGATTGTGAAGCCGAAGCAGTGGCCACTATTCAACGCAACCGGGATCAACTGGCCCTGGTAAAGGCTAAGCTGGCCGCCATACCGGTCAAGAATAGAAAACGGGTGGCCAGGGTGATGGCTGGGGACAAATTCGCCTGTCCCGGTGATGATTCCTTTCAAAATGAGATGATTGCAGCAGCCGGCGGCATCCCGCCGCAGTGGGGAAGAAACGGGTTTGCCGTATCCGTTAATCTGAAAGAATGGCAACAGTTCAATCCTCAGGTGGTCTACGGATGTCACCTGAACGAAAAAGCCGTACAGGCCTTGCTCAACCGGGAAGGGTGGAAAGATGTGGATGCGGTTCGAACCGGATTCGTAACTATGTTCCCCTGTGATCTGACCTGTCAGGTCTCCACTCGGGTGGGTGATTTTGTCGAGTGGCTGGCGGCCGTCTTGTACCTGGACTCCTTTGCGGACCCTGAAAAAGCCGTTCTGGAAAATGGGGTCATTGATCGCAGGCCGCTGTCCTTGGATTTGGCTTATGTGGACCATGCCCAGGTTGTCCGACATCGCGTGGCTGATGCCGAGTACAAATCCTTGGTAGTCAGGTTTAAGAGACCTCTGGATGTGCTTTCGACCCTCGAAGGCAATAAATCCGGCGTGCGGGGGGTCGGTAACACCTATGTGTCCATGCATGCCAGCTTGGGCCACATGGCCTTTGGGGTGGAACAGGCCCAGACGGACATTGCGACTAACCTGGGATATGCCGCGGGTGAATTCGCCGGTCTGATGACCGGCGCCAACATGAAAAACCTGTCTGTTCAGAAAGCGACCTACCATGACCTGGAAGTGACCGTCATGGTAACGGCCGGCGTCCGGGGCAATGCCCTGCGCATGTCCAAGGATTCCGGCGGGTACTCCAAGCCGGGCACCATCAACATTATTGTGCTGACCAATCGCCGGTTGTCATCCAGCGCCATGGCTTGGGCCGTCGTCACGGTTACCGAGGCCAAATCCGCGGCTCTACTCGATTTGGATATTCGCAGCTCGTACACCCCATGGGATTTCCGCGCCACTGGTACGGGTACCGATACGGTCATCGTAGTGCAGGGCGAAGGACCGGTCGAACGCTATGCCGGCGGGCACACTAAAATCGGCGAACTGATCGCCAAGGCAGTCCACGCCGGGGTGACGGAGGCGATTTTCAAGCAAAATGGTCTCAAGGCGGACCGGGACCTGTTTCAGCGGCTGGCCGATCGCAGGATGAGTCTTGAGCGGATCGCAAAACTTTATTCCGTTACAGCCGACAAAAAAGTGGTGGCGTCCAAGCTGGAGGACTTGTTGATGATTCCCTATTATGCTTCTTTCATTGAATCCGCTTTGGCTATCAGCGACGATTACGGAAAGGGTCTTATCAAGAAGTTGGCTTTTTTTGATGCCATGTGTTGTTCAGTGGCCGCCAGGCTATCGGGTCGGCCGGATTTTCCCCCCACAAAGATTCCTTCCACCAATGCATTGCCGATTGTGATGGATATGGCCTTTGGCGCGCTGGTTGCCGGTATCACGGAAAAAGATGACGAAAGGTTACAATCATGATCGGTATCTGGGGCCGCAAAGGACTCGTTTTGGTGTTGTGGTCTTTGCTGGTTCTCTCAATCGGCAAACAAGGCATTGGCCCAAAATGGAGATGAAGAGGTATATAAGCTGGAAGAGGTTGTTGTGACAGCCACACGCGATATGAAGGTGTTTGACACTCCTGCATCCATTTCAGTGATAACCGCTACAGCGGAAAGACCACCGTTGATATGGGTCTCCGTTACGAGCTAACAGACTGGTCCTTCTGGGCTCTGGGGAAGAATATCTTCGATAAGGATATAGAATACGTTAGTAACTCAACCGCTATATTGAATTCAAATACAGGTGAAATAGAACGGAATGGCAAGTATGCCAATCTTTACTATCCCAAGAATGGCCGGTATTTTGAGATTGGTGTGAGTTATCATTTTTAGATACTCACAGGGAGGACAATGTCAATGTTAAAACAACTATGGATAACCGGTATTCTGGTCGCCTTTTCTGTTTTTGGGATTAAGGTGGGGCTGGGACTGAGCGCACAGATATACAACAGGACCGTTCTCCTTGGTAAAAAAGTCCTCTTTCTTATTGGAAGCCTTTTTATTTATCTGATCCTTTTCTTTTGCCTGTATTATGTGATTACTCGCTTTAATTTGTTAAATTATCAGGATCAGTTTGTAAATATGCTTCAATACGGCATGCTGCTTTATTTTGCAGTGGCTCTTGGGCTTCTTCTCTGGGGAGGCAAGCTGCTCCTTCAAAATCCTGCCGAGCATAAGCATCTTTCCCTTCGGGCCGGTTTGCTTATGATTTTGCCCTGCCCTGTGTGTGCCACGGTAATCCTTTTTAACCTGCTCTTTGCATATTCGTTTTTTACTTTATCACCGCTTTTAATTACGTTGATCCTTTTTGCCCTTTTTAGCGGCATAATTTTTGTTACATCTGCTATTATTTTTCCGTTTCGCCATAAAATCGGTTCCTGGAATTCTTTTCTGGGCTTATCCATGACTTCAATTGCCCTTTACTTCCTATTTACAGTTATCATAGCGCCCATCTATCCGGAAATAAAGGCTGCATTTACCATGGCAGCTTCCAATAGCCCGGTAAGTCAGATAGACCTTTTTTACACGGCTATTCTCGGAATAATTGTCTTTATTCTTGGATGTGCCGGATTCATAAAGACTTATATTGCAAAAGGAGAAATTAAGTGAATATCTTTCCCGCGTTTCAAACCATTCTGTACACAATTTCAACCGCACTGCTTTACCCGGTGGTGATCCTGCTCATTTTTCTCTGCCTCTGGCTGATGGTATATGCAGGAGGATTTCTATCTGAACTGGTAAAACGGAAACATTTCCGTTTCGACAGGCACCTGGCGAATTTTTTGGAGGATATTAAAAAAACAAAATGTCTGCCGCCAGAACTATCCGAAAATCTACCTCTTCACGTTACAAGCTATGCAAATGAACTAAACAATATTGTACGTGGTGGTATTCTATTCCGTGATGAAAAAATTGAAGACCTGAATCAACGAAAGGAACATTCACTTGCAAGGGAAGTTGATAAGATACGTCTTATCGTACGCATAGGTCCGAGTCTCGGGCTTATGGGAACATTGATTCCTATGGGTACCGGCCTGGCCGGATTAACCCAGGGAAATATGGCCCAGCTTTCATCCAGCCTTATTCTGGCCTTTACAACTACAGTCGTGGGACTGGCTCTTGGAATCACAGCCCATTTCTTTTCCGTTGTCAAAGAACGCTGGGTCACCGAAGATATGCGTCATATAAATCTGATAACAGAAGCCATGACTAAAAATGGTGATCAGGGGGTCAGGGATTAGGGAATAGAAAAAACTTGAAAGTGAGAAATGATTAACATTTCAGGAGGATAATGAAATATTTAAAAAGAAGTCATCTGAGCCGACGGGATAGCGCAAAGCAGGAAGATCCTTTGCTTGGTGTAGCAAATCTATTTGACGTGGCGCTTGTCTTTATTGTGGCGTTGCTCCTTTCCCTCATGGCAAGTTACCAGATTCTGGATTTTTTTTCTGAAACGAGTGAAATTACTATTGTAAAAAAGAATGAAGATGGACAAATGGAGATTATCACTAAAAAAGGCAAAGAGTTTAAGGTGGAAAAAGTAACCGACAGGAAAATCGGCGGAGAAGAAGGAACCAAACTGGGGATAGCTTATCAATTAAAGAATGGGAGGATGATTTATGTTCCGGAAGACTGAGTTTATAAATCAGAGGTCAGAAGACAGAGGTCAGAAATCAGAAAATAGGGTAAAGTGGATGGGAATACTTCTCCTTTGTGTATCTATTTTAGTATCTTTCCATCTATTATCTTCTCAGGCATTCGCACAGAAAAAAGGCAATATTACTCTGCTTATACATCCACATTCTTCTTATAAGGTGAGTCAAGCCATTTTTGATTTGGGCAAAATCCCTGAAGTGGCTGATAAATATAATTTTTATTTTTACACTACTGAAGATTTGAAAAACGGAAAGATTGAACGGGAGATTGTTGCTCAATCCAGGTTTATCATTGTTGATGATATGGGTCGAGAATTGCGAGGTTATGCCATAGAAAATGTTGATTTTAAAAAGATAAAACTCTATGGCCTTTCCAGTGTACCAAAAGAGCCGGAAAAGATCATTTCCGACCCCAAAGTAAAACAATATTTTCGTTCGCCGACCAGAAAAAATATCAAAAATCTTCTTCTTTTCCTGCTTAGTCGCGACTGTGGTCTTGATGTTAACTATGCAGAACCACAGACTGTTCCTGAAATGGGCATCTTTCATCCTCAGAGCAGTAAAATTTTTACTGACTTTCAAGATTACCTCACCTGGTACAAAGGGAAAGGACTCTATAAAAAAGATAGCTTCTGGGTGGGAATACCCGATCACGGAGTCTATTCCTTTCCCGGGGAGGCAGGAGAAATTGTAAGTTCCCTTATTCACAATTTAGAAAAAAATAATATCAATGTCCTCCCTGTTTATTCTTACCCATCTTGCCTTGCACTGGAAAAATTCTTTTTTGACAAACAGGGAAAATCCAGGGTTGATCTAATTGCGGCTCTTTCCTTCAAATTTGCTGGTATTGATGATGAAAAAACGCGGGAAAACTTAATAAAGTTGGGGGTCCCGCTTTTAAATGCTCTTAAAATGCCTTACCGGACTATCTCTGAATGGAGAAAATCCGAGCAGGGTTTGGGATTGATGGCAATTTCGTATGCGATGTGTACTCCGGAATGTAATGGATTGATTGAACCTTCTGTTCTCGGAGGAAAGATGATCTTAAAAGATAAACATACCGGTAGAGATATTTATGTGTATAAACCCATCATAGAAAATATTGAATTTTTCGTCAAGCGGATAAAGGCCTGGAGAAACCTTCAGGCAAAAGCAAACAAGGATAAAAAGATTGTCATTATGTATTGGAACCATTCTCCGGGTAAACAGAATATAGGAGCGACTTACCTTAATGTTTTCCGCAGTCTAAAAGAGATTTTAAAGAGGATGCGCGGGGAAGGTTATACCATTAAAGGAGAACTTCCTTCAGAAGAAGAGATTAAGAACCTTGTCCTGCAGAGCGGTCGTAATGTTGGCTCCTGGGTTCCGGGTGAACTTGACGAACTCATCAACACCAAAAGGGTTATCCGGTTGCCTGTAGCAAAATATCTGGAATGGTTTAAGGAAATAGATGCGTACTACAAGGATAAATTAGAAACCGAATGGGGCAAGGCGGGAAACTCAAAAATTATGATTAAGGATAAGGAAATCATTATTCCTTATGTAAACCTGGGCAATGTTATCCTTGTTCCCCAGCCCTCAAGAGGCTGGAGTGATGACGCTGTGAAACTATATCATTCTACACAACTCTGGCCTCATCATCAATATACTGCCTTTTATCTCTGGCTGAAGCAGGAATTTAATGCCGATGCTATTATTTCGCTGGGAACTCACGGCACTCACGAATGGTTGCCCGGTAAACAGGCTGGTTTAAGCCAATCCTGTCCTCCGGAGGTTCTTATCCAGGATATCCCTAATCTTTACCCCTATATTATGGATGATATTGGCGAAGGAGTACAGGCTAAACGGCGAGGAAGAGGAGTAATTATTGACTATCTTATTCCGGCAATGAAAAAAGCCGGAGTTTATGAAGAGTATCGGGATATGGGTGTTTTAATAAATGAATACAATGATGCTCTTAGCCGCAGCGCTGAACTGGCGAGAGAGAAATTCAAAAGAATCAAGATTCTTGTGAAAAAACTCGGTCTGGACAAAGACCTTCTTCTGAAAGAAGTAAATGAAGAGGCTGTGGAAGAAATTGAGCATTATCTCATGGATTTGGGGGAGTCTAATGTGCCTTACGGCATGCATACCTTTGGTGTTTCTCCGGAAGGGGAGTCATTGAAAGAATTCAGCCAGTTGATTAAGGAGAGAAATGAGGATCTTGCTTTGGAGGAAATCAAGAAAAAATTGGGTATGTGTTACTTAGAGATAGACCATCTTATTGCCGGTTTAGAGGGTAAATATATTCCTTCGGGTGAAGGGAACGACCCCTTAAGAAATCCTGATGCCATTCCTACCGGAAAAAACTTTTATGGTTTTGATGCGGCAAAAGTTCCTTCTAAGGACGCTTTTGTCCTGGGGAAGGAACAGGCTGAAGAGATGGTGGAAAAATATCTTAAGGAAAAAGGAGAATATCCCGACAAAATCGGACTAATCCTTTGGAGTATAGAACTTCAGCGTAATGAAGGAACTCAGGTAGGAACAGCACTTTATCTTATGGGAATGAAGCCTGTTTGGGATAAAAATAATAAGGTAACCGGGGTTGAGCCTATTCCCGGAAAAATACTTGGCAGGCCAAGGATAGATGTTCACTTGCAGTCTTCAGGACTTTTCAGAGATAATTTTCCCAATCTTATTCTCCTATTAGATGAAGCAGTACGTCAGGCAGGTCAATTAAAGGATGTGGAGAATTTTATTGCCAAACATAACCGGAAAATAAAAGAGTATCTTTTAAATAAGGGATATGGTGAAGAAGAGGCAGAAAGCTTAAGCAAGATAAGGATTTTCTCGGCTAGACCGGGAAGTTATGGGCCAAAGATAGAGGAACTTATTCCAAACAGTGGTCTCTGGGAAAACGACGAAGAGATTGCCGAAGCGTTCATCAATTTTGTATCTTTTGCATACGGAAAAGATGTTTGGGGGAAGCCGCTTAAATCCGTATATAAAAAGAATCTGGAGGATGTAAAGATTACAATGCACACCAGGTCGAGTAACCTCTTTGGGGTTTTGGACACCGATGGGACGTGGGGATATTTAGGCGGCCTTTCCCTTGCTGTAAAAAAAATAAGCGGAGAATATCCTGATGTTTTGCTTTCTATTCAGGGTAATCCTGATGCCGCCCATATTGAAGATATTGAGAAAACTATCGGGAAAGAACTGCGTGCCCGTTATTTAAATCCCAAATGGATTGAGGGAATGAAGAAGGAAAATTATGCGGGGGCATGGCAGATAAATAAATTTGTGGAATATATGTGGGGCTGGCAGGTAACCACCCCATTTGCCATTGATGATACATACTGGGAACAGGCTTATGAGGTTTATGTTGAGGATAAATATGACCTTGATTTAAAGGAATTTTTCAATGAAAACAACCCCTGGGCTATGCAGTCAATCAACGCTCGGATGCTTGAGGCTGTTCGTAAAAAATATTGGGACGCGCCTGAGGAGATAAGAAAGAACCTGGCGAAAGAATACGCCATCGGTGTTATTCAAAACGGTATTTCCTGTTGTGATCATATCTGCAATAACCCTGTTTTAAATCAGATGGTGGTAAACATTATTTCTCTTCCCGGAATGCTGTCCCCTGAGCTGGTTAATCAATTTCAGGCAGTTGTCTCCAAAGCAATGGGAATGGATCTAAAAGAGGCGGTAGAGAAAAGAAAGGCATTACATGAAAAACTTGCCAGGGTTACCAAAGAGATTCGTCAGGAGGAAAAGGTAGTTCAAGGTAGGGAACCGGATAAAGAAAAGCTTGAAGGATACGAGATGGTTGAAGAAAAACCGGAAGATACAAAAGTAACTGTCTCAGGTTCATCATGGATAATAATAGCCATCGTCATTGGCCTTATTAGTCTTTTAGCCGTCGGATGGAGAAAAAAGATATAGCGGCAGGAAGCATACGAACAATCAAATGAAAAATATGAACCGTCACATTTTATTATTCCTTTTTTTTACAGGGTATTTACTAATTTTTCTTTTATCAGCTCCGCTTCTGGCCGAAGATCATTCAACACGGGTTGAAGGCCAGGTTCAAAGACTGGCCCCGATTACTGTTACGGCAGAACGGATTCCCCAATATGTGAAAAACCATCCACAGAATGTGGTTATCATGAATCAGGAGGAGATAAAGAAACGGAATTTTCTTGAAGTGGGAGAGGCACTCGCTTCCATGCCGGGTGTGGATGTGAGGCAGAGCAGCGGTTCTATGGGAACAAAGATCTCCATCAGGGGCGGCGGATCAGGTTCTGTATTGATTCTGGTGGACGGCAGGCCGATTAACTCCAGCCAGTATGGCGGTGTTGATTTGAACACCATCCCTGTTGAAATCGTAAAACAGGTCATGGTGTTCAAGCCGCCTGTACCGGTTTGGCTTGGGCAGGGTAGTACAGCAGGGGCAGTCAATATTGTGACTGTAAGTCCAACGAGAAGCACATCCAAAAAAAGCAGAAACAAAGGCCGGTTCAAGATGAGAGGTGGCTCATATGGCGCGGCCAATGCCAGTTGCACGTACACTGTTTCACAGGATCAGGGGAACGTCATGCTCACGGCCGGAGGCGGTCACAAAGATGGGAAACGGCCAAACAGTGACCGGGACAGCGGCAACTTCAGTTTTAATTGGAGCAAAAAAAGCCAATTCCAAACCCGATATGACCTTAACGGACGCTATTACCAAACAGAGCATGGATCTTCAGGTCCCACTGATAATGAAACCCCCAATGCCAGGCAAAATTACCGGAAAGGGTCGCTTGACTTTCACGCGGACGGACTCATTGGTGATACAGGCGAGTTCACCATGAAATGGTATACGGATATTGAGGATCTCAAAGATAGAGCCAATGACGGGAGAATATCGACATTAGAAAACTACAAATACGGAATGAAGGGAGAAACCATCTGGTCACATGAAGAGGGAGGTGCCTTGAGACTGGGGGGCTTGTTAGAAAGAAACGAGGTGGAACATAATATTTCAGGTGATCATCATCGTGAAAAGGCGTCACTTCATTTGCAGCACGATCGTGAAATCTACGACTTCACAATCAGCCTTGGTCTAAGGGGAGAGCACACCAGCGATTTTGGATACTTTCCTGCCGGAAACATTGGTCTGAGCTACGCAGTTGGCCAAAACACCTTGCTCAAGACCAATGCCGGATACTCCGTTGAAATTCCCACCTTTAATCAATTATACCAGCCAAGCCACGGCTCCATTGACCAGGTAAGAGGGAACCCGAACTTAAGTGAAGAAGAAATTTATTCCTGTGATTTGAGCCTGGAGCATAGCTTTAGCAAAAAGACTGTTTTTAATGCAACATTGTTCAGAACAGATACCAGGGACATGATTACTTATTTAAGGGATGAAAACCTGATCTATCACCCGGAGAATATCTCACGGGCTTATAAGCAGGGTGTGGAGATCTTTTTGACCTCCAAATGGCAGAAAAATATCTCCCTGGATTTGAGCTACATTTATCAGGACAAAGAAAACAAGGAAACCAACAAAGACCTGCCATATTCGCCACGACATAATGCAAAGCTTACAGGAAAATTTGTGCTTCCAACAGGAACAAAGGTTGAGGCAATATTCAAGGCTTTAAGCCACCAGTATAGCAGTCCGGGAACTGTTCAGTCCAAAAAATTAGATTCCTATTGCGTGGTAAATCTAAAGACAATTCATCCGATATTGATTAAATCGCTGCCCTGCGAAATCTTCGTCCATATTAACAATCTTTTTGACACCTATTTCGAGTCCCATGCCGGTTATCCTGACGATGGATTCAGGTTCATAGCCGGCATGAACATGAATTTTTAGGGAAGAACCTAATGAAGAAAATCCCTGCACCATATTGATAGGAGAAAAATCATGCTGGAAATATTTATTAAAGGCGGGCCGTCATGTATCCGCTTTTGGCCTGTTCGATTCTTGTTCTTACTGTAATAATAGAAAGGGCTTTATTCTGGATAAGTGTAGATATGCGTCGCGATCGGCATCTTATAGATGAGGTTATTGAACTATGCAGGACAGGGGATTGGGAGTCGGTGAGAATGAAGACAAAAGGGTCAAAGGATTTTATTATCAAAATACTTGTAACCGGCATTCTTCACAGAGAATTTTCAATGACCAAAGCCATGGAATCTGCTGCCGCAGAAGAGATCAGGAAGTTGCGTCGATATATGGGCGTGCTGGATACCATGATTACCGTTGCGCCTCTTATGGGAATTTTTGGCACCGTTATCGGTATAATAATGTCATTCGAGGCGCTTGGCTCAGCCGGAATAGAACATCCTCAGGCTGTCACTGCGGGAATAGCGCCAGGCGCTGATCACAACGGCAACCGGGCTGGGAATAGCCATTTTGTCTGTATTTCCTTATAACTTCTTTAATCTCCGTATTGAAAAGGCTGTGCTTAATGTAGAAAAATACGCAACCAGTCTTGAAATTGTTTATGAAAAGCTGCTGCAGGGTTCTGGTGTGAAAGAGGAGGATCATGCATGAAGCTCAACATGAATACACACAAAAGTGTACGTATTGAAATGCTTCCTTTGATTGACATAGTTTTTCTTCTGCTGGTGTTTTTTATATATGCGATGCTATCAATGGCCGTTCATCGTGGATTACCGGTTTTGCTTCCGGCTTCTTCCACTGCAGGAATTGAAAAAACATCAACACTATCTGTGACAGTAAAAGCAGACGGAACGATTTATGTTGATGAAAAGCTGATTTCCATTGAGAACCTGGCTGGTTTTTTAAAAAAAAAGGCTGAAATTGATAAGGATACCGGCATTCT
>JAFCZY010000013.1 GCA_019314105.1 Deltaproteobacteria bacterium | reverse complement strand
TGATATTCCAGAACCTGGCGCTTTTCCCCCTGATGACGGTGGAAGAAAATATCGGATTCGGCCTGGAAGTGCGCCACGTGCCAAAAGCGAAACGAATTAAAAAGGTGGAAGAACTCATTGAGCTTGTGGATCTTTATGGAACCGGCGATAGAATGGTCAGCGAACTGTCTGGCGGGCAAAAACAGCGGGTGGCCATAGCCCGTGCTCTGGCGGTTAATCCTGCCGTTTTATTGCTTGACGAACCATTGTCCGCCCTGGATTTGAGGCTGAGGAACCATATGCGCGCTGAGTTGCGTAATATTCAACGTCGCACCGAGGTCACCTTTGTTTATATCACCCACGATCAGACCGAAGCATTGACCATGTCTGATCGTGTGGGGGTGATGTCCATTGGCAAGCTGGAACAGGTGGCCGAATCCGATGTTATTTACAACACCCCAGAAACCGCTTTTGTGGCATCCTTTGTCGGCGAAAGCAATATTATTCAGGGTGATATCATCAGTATTGATGGTGACTATGCACTTCTTAAGACAGCATGCGGATCATTTTTTTGTAAAAACCCCCAACACATGGCAAAAGGAGAGCCCGCCACTATTTTTATCCGACCCGAGACCGTATTTTTAGCAAAAGACCCCACTGCAGAAAACGGTTTGGCTTGTCGTACGAAGACCATCAGTTTTGAGGGCGCTTATGCCGTGGTAACACTTACAACCGAACAGGACCAATTATTTACCATGCGACTCAATAACGATGGTTCAGTTCCAAAGCTCCAAGAGGGTGAACATATCAAGGTGCGGTTCAGCCGGGAAAATGCGTTTGTATTAAAAAACGGGGGCACCCCCATTGCGTAATTTTTGGAATACTGCCTTAAGGGACTTAGGTAAAATAGGCGTCGCATATATTTTGATTACAGTGGGTGTCTGGCTGGTGTTCATGATTATAATCCCCCAGCTGATCATGTTTGATTATTCGTTAAGGCCCATGTTGCCTTTGCGGGATATCGGGGGGCCCAAAGATGTATGGACCCTGAAAAATTATATGGTGTTTTTTTCCAATAGATTGCATATGGCGATTTTTTTTAAAACCATATGGTCCAGCATCATCGTCACGTTGACAGCCCTTGCCATCTGCTACCCAATCGCCTTTTATCTTGCCAAAGTAGCCCGGGGTGCCAAAGTCGGCTTGTTGATGCTGGGATTGATCATCCCCTATTGGATCAATGAATTGCTGCGGCTTTTCGCCTGGCAAATCATCCTGGCAGATATGGGCATCCTGAATCAATTGCTCATATTCCTTGGCATTATTGCTGATCCCATTAACTTTCGTATGGGCAATGGAGCCGTTATTTTGGGGATGACCTATGCCTATATTCTTTTCATGGTTTTTCCCATATACAATGTCATGGAAAGTCTGGACAAAAATCAACTGGATGCGGCCCGGGATCTTGGCGCATCCTGGCTGCGCATTCACTATAAAATCGTCATGCCGCATGCTAAACCTGGCATCGCCGTGGGCTGTACCATGACATTTATGCTGGCGGCCGGAACCGTTGCAGCCCCACAGCTTTTAGGCAGTCCCAGCAGTTTCTGGTTCACCCAGGTCATCAACACCAATTTTGAGTGTGCCAACTGGAACCTGGGAGCGGCCTATGCAACCTTATTAATGCTGCTCTGCGTTGTTTTTATGTTTATAATGCTTAAACTATTTAAAGTCGGTTTGAAAGAGCTTACCCAATGAAATCCTCATCTATTTTCAGAATTGTGATCGGCCTCTATCTGGTCTTGTTTTTTGCCTATATGTTTCTTCCCCTTATTTTTATGACGATTATTGCCTTTAATGCCAATGATATTCCACAGATTACGCCCTGGAAGGGGTTTACACTGATGTGGTTTGGAGAACTGGCCAAAGATGACCAGATGTGGAGTGCCCTTTGGAACAGCTTTATTGTTGCATTTTCAGTGGTCGCAATATCTGTCCCCATCGGACTAGGCGGGGCCCTGTTGCTGACCCGGCTACAGTTTAAGGCCCGCAATTTTTTATACGGGGTTCTGGTTTCCCCCATCCTGACCCCGGGTATTATCCTGGGAATTTCAACCTTTTTGTTCTGGGACAGTTATCTGAATATTCCTGGCGGTTTATGGACCGCCATTCTCGGTCAATCGACCTTTATATCCTCTTATTGCATGCTTCTGATCATGTCCCGTGCCCAGCGCTTTGATCTGACCCAGGAAGAGGCAGCCTTTGACCTGGGAGCAACCCATCGCCAGGTATTCTGGAAAATAACATTGCCCTTTTTAAAACCCGCCTTGATTTCGTCCATGGCCCTGGCTTTTATGCAGTCTTTTGATAACTACAACACGACCTTGTTTGCCATTGGTGTTGAGCAGACATTGCCGATTTATATTGGCACCAAATTACGTAGCTTTATCAGCCCGGCTATGAATGCCTTGGCAGTGATTTTTATCATTCTGACGGTTATCGGCGCGGTTGTCTACGAGGTCAGACGGCGACGCGAAATCATCAAAGCCGGTGTGAAGATAACCCCCAAACCCGCTGCTCAAGTTATACGTATGTGAACTTTTCAGACATGACTTCCCTCTGTGTGCATTCGACAATTGAAAATTGCTAAAACTTTCAAATATTCAAAATTTCAAAGGTCAATTATAATTTTGTTACGTCAAGTTGGAGATAAAAATCAAGCGATATCCATTCTTATATGGTGCAGATTAAGCCTATGATTTTTCTCCCTCAACTCTGGATTTAAAGGCCCGAACTATTATTGACAGTCTTGCGTTTTCTGGATTAACGATGGGAACAATATCTTGTTGTTTTGGAAATATTATTATGTAAATCTTTTATTTTATTATGGTTAAAGGCTCCTGCCGATAAGGTTCTCAAGGAAGACTACCAGAGGCATCCGGCAGCGGGATAAGGACGCATGAAAGAGTTGGGATGACAGACCAGGAGGACATTCTTTTAAAGGAAACATTCATAGAATATCACACTATATAAAACAGCAAACGATGTACCAATGATGTACTGGGTGAATTTAAACGACAAAAGGCTTCAAGCGGAATCCGCCGAAAGCCTTTTATGTCGTGGTGCCCAGGGACAGAATTGAACTGCCGACACGGGGATTTTCAGTCCCCTGCTCTACCGACTGAGCTACCTGGGCTCAAACAACAGAAGGGTTTATATTCTTTTTGACTTTCTATGTCAAGGAAAAATGTTTGATAAATTTATGCTTTTACATGTCACCGAGGAGGTGTTGAACCAGGGTGCAGCTTGAAATGGAAGCAGTTTCAGCCCTTAAAATTCTGGGGCCGAGGGAATAAGACAAAAAGCCTTTTTCTTTTGCCATTATCATTTCAGTTTTTGAGAATCCCCCTTCAGGTCCGATAAGAATAAGTATCTTTTTATTGGAAGATGCTCTTTTCAGTGTATTAAGTCGCTGGGTTGCCTTTTCCCAAAACGCAATTTTTAAATCATAGGATGCGGAGTGGACTAACAATTTTTCAAAACTCAAAGGATTTGAAATCTGTGGCAATCGGCTTCTCCTACACTGTTTTAAAGATTCTTTCGCAATGGTTTTCCATCGATTTTTTCGGTTTTCCATTCTTTTTATGTCAGGGGTGGGAACGGATCGTTCACAAAAAAAGGGAATCCATTCTCGGATGCCAAGCTGTGTCAGATGTTTGATTACAAGATCCATTTTTTTGTCTTTCAGCATGCCTGAACAAAGTGTGATATCAATGGGAGACTCCGTTAAAGAGTCATATTCGTCAATGATATCAAGTCCTATGTTAGCAGGGGAGATAAATGTAATAATGGCTGTAAAATCTTTTCCTTCCCCGTTGGTAATTTCAATGCGGTCTCCTTTGTTTAACCGGAGAACCTTAGAAATATGTTTTGCATCCTGATCCTGAATAGTTGCTTTTGAGGGTACGGCATTAATTTTTTGAATGATAAATTTTTGCATTATGTGATTGTTTAAAACAAAGGATGGACATTGTAAATGGGTTTTTTAAATAGTTGACACTTTGATCTGGCTTTGGTATTTTTTGACGGTCGCAGATATTGGATAGCACATTGTTTTTAATATCTTAATCAAGTGAGGATGTTATGACCGATACGACAGATTGGGATGATGATATTTTAAGTGAAGATGAGACAGATGATGATATTATCGACCTGACGGATATTATTACTGAGAATTCCGTCGCCGCAACCCAGGAAGATATCATTGAACTGGAAGACGAAACCTCTTCTAACGAAGACTTTGAGTTTGAATCAAATGATCTGATAGAGGACCCAATAGACAATCCGGCAGATGATCCAGCGGACGATTTGATGGACGATATTTCAATTGAACAGGATCAGGAGATAGTGTCACCTCAGGAGTTATCGTTGCCTCCGGAGCAATTAGAGGCTGCGTTGGAGAGGGTCATTGAAAAAAAGTTTGGTGATAAAATAGAAACCCTTCTGTTTGAGGTCATGGAAAAAGTAATTGAAAAAGAAATTGCCAAGATTAAGGAGAGTTTTCAAAAAGAGCTTGACCGGTAGGGAACGTCTAAATTTAGGCGAAATATATATATAAAAAGGTTATGGGGATTCATTAACAAGGTCCCCTTTTTCATTAATAAAGGGTTTTAGGAGTTGAGTTATGGGTTCCGGTTCTATGGATAAAGGGTATGAGCCATCGGGTATTGAAGAAAAATGGTATAAATACTGGCTTGATAATGGATTTTTTAAGGCAGAGGATACGAGCAATAAAAAAGCCTTTTCTATTGTTATTCCACCGCCAAATGTCACTGGCGTACTTCACATGGGACATGCATTAAATAATGTCATTCAGGATATCATGTGCCGGTATAGACGGCTTTTGGGTTATAATGTCCTGTGGATGCCGGGAACAGACCATGCCGGAATAGCCACCCAGAATGTGGTTGAAAGAGACCTTGCAGCAAAAGGACAGACAAGAGATCAACTCGGCAGGGAAGAGTTTATAAACCA
The DNA here is from genome assembly GCA_019314105.1 of Deltaproteobacteria bacterium. GTDB lineage: Bacteria > Desulfobacterota > Desulfobacteria > Desulfobacterales > Desulfobacteraceae > Desulfobacula. Next base: position 8,505 of record JAFCZY010000013.1, on the reverse strand, counting down.
GGTCTGGAAGTGGCGTGAGAAATCCGGCGGGGCTATTATCAATCAGCTTAAAAGACTGGGTGCTTCCTGTGACTGGGACCGTGAACGATTTACCATGGATGAGGGTCTTTCCGATGCTGTCCGGAAGGTATTTGTAAGGCTTTACAAAGAAGGCCTGATTTATGAAGGTCAATATATTATTAACTGGTGTCCCCGATGCAAAACAGCCCTTGCTGATCTTGAAGTTGAATATGAAGAAGAAGACGCTTATCTATATTATATTAAGTATCCCTTTGTGAATAAAAAACAAGGGCTTACCGTTGCAACCACCCGGCCTGAAACCATGTTTGGTGATACGGCTGTGGCAGTAAACCCGACAGATGAGCGGTTCCGAGATCTTGAAGAAAAAGAGGTAATGCTTCCTTTGACGGACAGAATTATCCCGATTATTAAAGATGAGTATGTAGATATCCAGTTCGGAACCGGTGCATTAAAGGTGACGCCGGCCCATGATCCCAATGATTTTAATCTGGGCGAAAAGCATGGGCTTGAAAAAATAAAAGTCATTGATGATGACGGGATGATGCTGGATGATGCCGGTCAGTTTAAAGGCCTGGATCGGTTTGAGTGCAGGGCTAAGGCGGTTGAAGCACTTACAGAACAGGGACTGCTGGTCAAAAAAGAACCATTAAAACATAGTGTGGGAAATTGTTACCGATGCAGAACAGTGGTTGAACCCATCATTTCAAAACAATGGTTTGTTAAAGTCGCCCCCCTTGCAAAAAAAGCCTCTGATGCCGTTCGTAATGGCAGAACCCGGATTATCCCTGACAACTGGTCAAAAACTTATTTTGAATGGATGGACAATATCAGGGACTGGTGTATCTCAAGACAGATCTGGTGGGGCCATAGAATTCCGGTTTGGAAATGCCCGGCCTGTAAAGAGGTGATTGTTGAAGAGATTGATCCGACGCACTGTCCGGCCTGTGGATCAAAAGAGATTGTGCAGGAGACCGATGTATTGGACACCTGGTTTTCAAGTGCGCTCTGGCCGTTTTCAACCATGGGGTGGCCGGAAAATACGGATCTTTTAAAGACATTTTATCCCACCAATGTGTTGGTAACCGGTTTTGATATTCTTTTTTTCTGGGTGGCCAGAATGATGATGATGGGCACCCATTTTATGGAAGAGGTGCCGTTTGATGATGTTTATATCCATGCCCTTGTACGGGACGAGCATGGTAAAAAAATGAGCAAATCAAAAGGAAACGTCATTGATCCGTTAAAAGTGATTGATGAATATGGCGCGGATGCTTTTCGATTTACCCTGGCTGCCTTTGCGGCCCAGGGGCGAGATGTAAAGATGTCTGAATCAAGGGTGGAAGGATATCGCCATTTTGTCAACAAGCTTTGGAATGCATCTCGATTTGCTCTCATGCATATTACCGCTAAAGATACTCAGATTGATTATCAAAAGCTTAATCTGGTTGAAAAATGGATGCTTTCACGATGTGCCGGCACTGCTCTGGCCGTAAAAGAAGGCATTGAAAACTATAAGTTTAACGAAGCCGCATCTGCCGCTTACCAGTTCGTATGGCATGAATTCTGTGACTGGTTTCTGGAAACTGCAAAGCCTGCGCTTTATGAAAAAGAGGGCGTTCAAAGAAGAGATTGTGCAAGAAGTGTTCTGTCAAAAGTCATTGAAGATATTATGATTATGCTTCATCCATTTATGCCTTTTGTTACCGAGGAAATTTATCATGCCCTCCCGGCAACCAAAGGATCTGTTATGGCGGCCTGTTTTCCCTATAACGAAAAAGAATATGAAGCCAACAGGAATGAAGCGGTTGAAAAGGAGATGGCGTTTGTTTTTGATCTGATTTCCGGTATTCGAAACATCAGAAGTGAGATGAATATTCAGCCATCCACGAGGATAAAGGTATTGGCACATACAAAGGATGAAAAGGAAAAAATCAGTATTGCTGAAAATAAATCTATTATTGTAAATCTTGCAACACTTGAGAGTTTTTATTTTTGTGAAGCGGACAATATCCCTTCCTCCAGTGCATCCTCCGTTACCGGAAATTCCATATGTTTTGTTTTGCTTGAGGGAGTTGTTGACTTTGATAAAGAGATGAAGCGGCTTGAAAAAGAATTGAATAAAAACACCAAAGAGCTCTTGACTGTACAAAAAAGACTTAACAATGAAAGTTTTCTTGAAAAGGCGCCTGAAGAAGTAATCCAAAAAGTAAAAGACCACTATACCGATCTTGAGGAAAAGAATAACAAACTCAAGGGAAATCTTGAAAGAATACAGGAAATAAAGTGATCGATCATGAACACAATTGAAAATATAATCAAATTAGCCCTTTTTGAAGATTCAGGGCTTGGTGATATTACAACAGAATGTATTTTATCTCAAAGTTTTTCAGGCAAAGGCGTGATCGTTGCCAAAGAGTCATTTGTTCTTGCCGGAATTGAAGTGGCAAAAAAGGTATTTAAACTTTTAGATCCCGAATGTGAATCCTTTTCTTCGTTTTCAGATGGTGATCCTATACGAAAGGGAGAGATTATTTTTGAAATTCAAGGAGATCTTTTATCCCTTTTAAAAGGAGAGCGGGTGGCCTTAAATTTTTTACAGCGACTCTCGGGAATCGCAACATTGACCTGTGCCTATGTGAAAGAATTAAGCTTCCCGAATGTCCGTCTGACAGATACAAGAAAAACCACTCCCGGGTTACGCAGCCTTGAAAAAGAAGCGGTCAGAGCGGGAGGAGCGTATAATCACCGCATGTCTTTATATGACGGTATTTTGATTAAGGATAATCATATTGCGATAGCCGGCTCCATCAAAAAGGCAGTGAGGGCTGTTAAAAACAGAACATCCCATTTAATGAAAATAGAGGTTGAAGTTTCAAATCTTGATGAAGTTAAAGAAGCAATTGATGCGGGAGCCCATGTGATTATGCTGGATAATATGAATTATGACCAGATGGCCGAGGCGGTAAAACATATTAATGGCAGGACAGTTGTAGAGGCATCCGGGAATGTCTCTTTAAAAACACTGAACAAAATCGCCGCCACAGGCGTGGATGTGATTTCCTGTGGGGCGCTCACCCATCAGGCAAGGTCCGTAGACTTAAGTATGCGGATCAATCGGGTCTAACGCTATGCAACAAGATAGGTTAATTTATTCCTGCCGGTATTCTTTGATTTATAGAGAGCTTTATCGGCCCGTCTGATAAATGATTTGAAATCTTCTCCCTTTACAAGTTCGGTGGCACCGACACTGACAGTGATGGATGCTTTGATGCCCGGTTCAGGCTCAAATATTTGAGCGCCGATCTTGTTTTTTATTCTTTCTCCAACCACACAGGCTTTTTGAAGCCCGGTTTCCGGTAAAAGAACGATAAATTCTTCTCCCCCATATCGATAAGCCGTGTCCATGGATCTCATACAGGGTTTGATGGTTTTCCCAATTCCCATGAGTACTTTGTCCCCGTCAAGATGCCCCCAGGTATCGTTGTAGTCTTTAAATAAATCAATATCCAGGATCAGTAAAGACAGGGCTCGGGAATATCGTTTGTATCGGTCGATTTCAATTTTTATCTGGGAAAAAAAATGCCGTGAGTTATAAAGTCCGGTTAATGCATCGGTAATGGCAAGTTTTCTAAGTTTTTTTAAGAGGGTGAGGCGTTCTTTTTTAAATGAGGCTTCTCTTAAAACTCTATTTATTCGTAAATTCAGCTCTTCAAACCGAAACGGCTTGAAAATAAAGTCGCTGGCGCCTGCCTGAACCGCTTTCTCATATGAGTATTCGGCACTGTAACCAGTCATGACCATGACATCACTATTATATGATTCTTTTATCTTGCGGGTGAGTTCCAGCCCGTCCATGCCTTGCATCATGATATCTGTCAGTACAATATCTACATTAAATGAAGCGAGCATTTCCAATGCTTCTTCTGCATTTAAAGCAGTTCTGACCTCATATTTTAAAAGTTTCAGATACTTTTCTACAGATTCTTTAATTGCCATATCGTCGTCAACAATCAGAATAGAATATGTCACAAATTTTTCTCCAAAGTTATGTTTTTACTGTATGAGCTTTTCTTGACTCTTTTCAATGCAATTGATAGATATATTTTTTAACTGGATACTTATGTTTTGTCAATATATTAATTTGGAGAAAAATTGAAGTTAGATATAAAAAATATTCGAAATTTCAGCATTATTGCCCATATCGATCATGGAAAATCAACCTTGTCTGACCGCTTGATTCAGCTTTCCGGCATTATTTCGGAAAGGGATATGAAAGAACAGATACTGGATTCCATGGACATTGAGAGAGAAAGGGGCATTACCATTAAAAGTCAGACCGTATCACTTCCCTATACAGCAGCGGATGGCACCCAATATCTTTTAAATTTGATCGACACACCGGGCCATGTGGATTTTTCATATGAAGTATCAAGAGCGCTGGCGTCCTGTGAGGGAGCGCTGATACTGGTGGATGCAAGCCAGGGAGTTGAAGCCCAGACACTGGCAAATTTGTACCTTGCCATGGAACATGACCTTTCCATCATACCGGTGATCAATAAGATAGATTTGCCGTCTGCTGAGATTGACTGGGCAAAAGACCAGATTGAAGAAGATCTGGGGCTGGATTCTGATGATGCCCTGTCGGTTTCTGCAAAAACAGGTGAGGGCGTGGATAAAATTTTTCAGGCAGTTGTGGAGGGGATTCCAGCACCTGTTTCAACGGATGATACTGTTTTCAAAGCCTTGATTTTTGATTCCCATTATGATGCTTTCCGGGGAACCGTCATCCATTTCAGGATTTTTGATGGCAGTGTTAAAAAAGGGAATAGAATTCAATTTATGTCCAACAATGCCCAGTACAAAGTTGAAGAGGTGGGGTTGTTTCAAATAGAGCGAAAACCTCAAAAGGAACTTGTGGCAGGGCAGGTGGGATATTTTATTGCGGGTATTAAAAATATCAGTGATGTAAAAATCGGTGATACCGTCACCATGGCGGATAAACGCTGTGACAAGTCCATGGAAGGCTTCAGAGAACCGACACCGGTTGTTTTTTCATCCATGTACCCGGTGGCATCTGATGATTATGAAGAACTTACCGAGGCATTGGAAAAACTTAAACTTAATGATGCTTCATTAATTTATGAAAAAGACAGTTCTACAGCTCTCGGGTTTGGATATCGGTGTGGATTTTTGGGTCTTTTACATCTTGAAGTTGTTCAGGAACGGCTTGAAAGAGAATATAATGTTTCTTTGATTTTAACCTCTCCTTCGGTCATGTATGAAATTACGTATACAGATGGCACGGTAAAAATTATCGATAATCCGGTTCAATACCCTGATCCGGCTGAAATCTCCCAGGTTCGAGAGCCCTTTATTAAGGCGTCTATTATCGTGCCGGACAAATATATGGGAAATGTCATGAAAGTCTGCCACGAATTTCGAGGGGTTAGTGAAAATTATCAATATTTAACCAGTAGCCGGATGGAAATGAAATTTATACTTCCTTTGGCTGAAGTGGTGTATGAATTTTATGATCGACTCAAAAGTGTCACCCAGGGATATGGGTCCTTTGATTATGAAATTGCCGGATACCAGGAAACAGACCTTGTAAAACTGGATTTCATTATTAATGGCGAACGGGTGGATGCCTTGTCTCAATTAATCCATAGAGATAAGGCAGAAGCACGTGCCAGAACTGCCTGTAAAAAACTAAGAGAAGAAATCCCCAGACAGCAGTTTAAAATCCCCATCCAGGGCGCCATTGGGGGAAAAATTATTTCCAGGGAAACCATCTCAGCATTCAGAAAAGATGTGACCGCAAAATGTTACGGGGGTGATATATCAAGAAAACGAAAACTGCTTGAAAAACAGAAAAAAGGCAAAAAACGAATGAAAATGGTGGGGTCTGTTGAGATCCCCCAATCCGCATTTCTTTCTGTTTTAAAAACCGATTAGGGTTAAAACAGGGTGAAATCGTTTCAATTTGTGTATTTTAATCATTTCTTGACTTTAATATGATATTTTATTTAAACTATAAAAATACATGAAAAAGTCAAGGTAAACATAGTATGCTCCATTCAAGATAACTTTTATATCAGGGAGAACTATTATGATCTCTTGCACTTGCAAAATCATAAAATCGGTTTGGCTGATCTTGGTCATGTCCATAATTCTATGTTTTTTTTCTGTTTCTGCCACTGCCTTTGATGTTTTTATAGGAACATCAGCCCCCGGGACATTTTCTCACTTTACCGGCCGGCTGCTTGAAAGGGTTATCAATAAACAGATTAAGGATATAAATTGCAAGGCAGTGCCTGCATCCGGGGATATTCACAATCTTACAAATCTTTCGCAGGGATCTCTGGATATCGCATTGATCGATTCACACATGCTGCACAATGCAATAAACAAAACCGGAAATTTTAAATTTCTTGATATCAATTATCAAAACTTAAGCATTCTTGCCCCTCTTTATGATGTGCCATTCACCCTTATTGCGGGCAATAATACCGGCATCACAAAGCTGGACGACCTCAAGGGGAAACGGATCAATATTGGTGCGCCTTTATCTCTTCAACGTCTTTCGGTTGAAACGATTTTAACGGCAAAAACATGGTCAAAAAATAATTTCAGCATGGTGGCTGAAATTTCAGATTCCCAGTCACAGGACACTATGGCTTTTTGCCATGGTGATATAGATGCAATGATTCATGTGGGTGTGCATCCTGATTCTTCGTTGAAACAGCTATTCAAGCTCTGTAAAGCAAAAGCAGCAGACATGAATGATAATGATATTCAAAATTTTGTTCGTCATCATCCAGCTTTTTCAAAATTTACCATTCCGTCAGGAACTTATCCTTCTCAGATAAGAGACATCATGACATTTGGAACACAAACTCTTCTATTAGCATCACAAAATCTTGATGAAAAAACAGCATATATCCTTCTTAATGCTATATACAAAAGTCATAAAAGGCTTTTCAATGCACATCCTTCATTAATATTAAAAAAACCTGACATAAAGGAAACAAATTATGTTGACATAAAATTACATGCAGGAGCGGTTAAATATTTTTCAGAACACTGATAAATTAGGAGAATTCCATGGATTATGATTGTATTATTTATGAAAAAAAAGATAAGATCGGTCTGATTAAACTGAACAGGCCCAAAGTGCTTAATGCGATGAACCGGCAACTCTGGATTGAGATGCAGGATGCCCTTGAGACTGTAAAACAGGACAATGATATTAAGGCGCTGATCATCACTGGTGAAGGCAGAGCTTTTTCAACCGGAGCCGATCTGAAAGATTCAAAAGATAGAAGTATTGAAGATTACCGGATATACCTTGAGTCCCTGCAGGAAGCATCAAGGAAGATCATACGGTTTGAAAAACCAACCATTGCAGCCATTAACGGTTACGCGCTGGGTTCCGGTTATGAGTTGGCGCTTGCCTGTGATATCAGGATTGCGGCTAAAGAAGCGCTTATCGGATCCCCTGAGGCAAGGGTAACTTCATCCGTCACCGGTGGCGCATTCCGTCTTGTTCAGGACCTGGTCGGCCCGGGCAAGGCAAGAGAACTTCTTTTTACTGCAGAAAATATTACGGGAGAAGAAGCTGAGCGTATTGGCCTGGTTAATAAAGCCGTAATATTGGATGAGTTGATGGATGAAGCGATTGCCATAGCCGAAAAAATTGTTGCCAATTCGTCTTTTTCCTTGAAACTCATTAAAAAAGGCTTTCTTATAGCCCAGGGAGAAAGCAGCCTTGAGGCATTAATGGATTATGAGGTTGAGGCATGTCTCGCCTGTGTTTCAACAAAGGAAAGAGAACAATCTTTAGATAATTTTGAGCAAAGAAAAAAATAAATAAAGGAAAAGAAAATGTTAGATAAAGTGCTCAATGCCGAATCCGTTGCCATCATCGGTGCATCAAAAAATAAAACAAAGCGGGGATACCAGGCCATAAAAACCCTTCTGGCAGATGGTTTTGAAGGACAGATTTATCCGGTTAATCCAAAGGCGGATATGATTCTCGGACTTCGCTGCTATAAAGATATTACAGATATTGAAGGCTCTGTAGATCTTGCCCTGATTACAACTCCTGCCAGAACGATTCCGGGTATTTTAAAAAGATGCGGTGAAAAGAACGTTGCCGGTGCTGTCATCATTGCCGGTGGTTTCAGGGAACTTGGAGACAAAGGGAAAAAACTTGAAGAAGATGTTGTCACCGCAGCAAAAGAAACCGGTGTCAGATTAATCGGACCCAATACGTCCGGTATGATTAATCTGAAGAGCAATATGAACCTTGTGGGAATCCAGAATGCCCCTAAAGGACACATCGCGCTGCTCTGCCAGAGCGGCAATATGGCCTTGACACTTATTACCGAGGCCACAATCCGCAAGCACGAGGGGTTTACCTATTATGTCGGGGTTGAGAATGAATCCGATATCAAGTTTCATGAGTATCTTGAATTTATTAGA
>JAFCZY010000215.1 GCA_019314105.1 Deltaproteobacteria bacterium | reverse complement strand
GAAAAGGTCAAGGCCTTTATTAAATTCAAAGAAGGACAAACCGCGACACAAGAGGAAATGACCGCTTTCTGTAAAGAAAACATGGCCGGTTATAAACGACCCAAATTTATTGAATTCAGGAATGAAATTCCTGTATCAAATATTGGTAAAGTCCTGAGACGGGTTCTCAGGGATGAGGAAAGCTAACAGCAACGGGTAATAATATTTATCGCCTCACTTGCAAGGGTGAGGCCAAAGACACCCGGCACCCAGGATACGGTTCCGATCGGAGGCCTTGACCGGCCATGATCCGGCATCGCATCTTGTGCATCTTTAGATCGAAAGGGTTGTTTGTTCAATGGTTTTTCAATGGAATAAACAGCCCTTACCCCTTTATATATCCCTCTCCTGTGAAGCCGTTGCCGCACGACTCTTGCCAGAGGGCAGACGCAGGTTTCACTGATATCTTCTGTTTTTATCATGGAGATATCCGTTTTCCCTCCGGCCCCCATGCTGGAAACTACTGAAAGGTCCATCTGTCTTGCCCCCACAATCAGGTTTACCTTTGAATTCAACCCATCTATGGCATCCACCACCACATCAAATGTTTCGGACAAAAGACCCTCAAGGCTTTGAGCATTAACAAATGAGCTATAAACTTCCACATTACACAACGGGTTGATATCTTTTACCCGCTCAAAGGCAAGGTCGGCTCTCCCCCTGCCAATGGTAGAATTGAGGGCAAACAACTGCCGATTAATATTTGTCGCATCCACCTTATCAAAATCAATAAGGTGTAAATTTCCGACACCGGTACGGGCAAGGGCTTCTGTTGCAAAGGACCCAACTGCACCCAGGCCAAAAACAGCCACGGTTGCACTTTTTATCTTTTCCATTGCCTGTGACCCGAGAAGCTGTTCTGTCCTTGCATGATCCATTAATTGTCCTTTTTCCCCTGCAATAGGGGATGAAATAAATTCAAACTATTATCATAGGCATGTCTTGAAAATTCTTCAAATTCCATCCCAATCCTTCTGGATGCAATCTGTGCAATGGCCGGTAAATTTTCAGGTTCATTAAGTTGGGAAGCTTGCGGTTCCGGCAGATAAGGATAGATATCCGGCGCGTCTGTTTCCAGAACAAACCGTTCCTTTGAAACCCTTTTCAAGGCTGTCACCACTTTTTTGGCTTTCGGATTTGTCACTGACCCTGAAAAAGAAATATACAGGCCATAGGATTCAAACATCGGAATCATATCTGCTGACCCGGAATAAGAATGTATTAATCCGGGAACCTTTAATTTCCCCATTTTTTTCAGGATATGAATAAACACATCCCATGCGTTCCTGATATGAATATTAATGGGGCGTTCCAATTCCATGGCAAGCCTGAGATGATGCTCAAATACCGCCATCTGAAGATCTCGGTCAGCCATCTTATCGGTAAAATCAAGCCCGGTCTCACCAATACCGGAAGGATAGCTCAAAAGATACTGTTCCAGCCGTTCTTTCCATTGATCAGACAAGCTGTCCAAAAACCAGGGATGAATTCCAAAACAGGGCAAAATGGAACTAAAATCCTTTGACAATTGCGCAGTTAATTCAAAATTGTTTTCCATGGTGGCACAGGACACCATATACTGAATATCTGCTGTCCTTGCACGGCCCGCTATTCCCGAAAGATCGGAAATAATCCGTGGATCATGCAAATGACAATGGGAGTCAATAAAGTTCATTTTTTAACAAATAAATCATTAAAACAATAAGTTAAATCAAAGCACAAACCCATCCCAATTGTTTTGCCGCTAGGTCAATATCCCATTTTGATTTATCTCTTTCCCCCACAAAATTGGATGCTGACCTGATCTCTATCATGGGGATGCTGTAGAGTGCGGCGATGTGAGCACTGGCGGCACCTTCCATGGCTTCCATCACAGGGGAAAAGGTTGTATAAAGCCGGTTTGCCTGTTCAAATGAAGATGTGATTGAAGAGACGGTGATAAAAGGGCCTTTTATTATATTAATCTTATGTGTTGGAAGCGCTTGAGACAGGATTTCATGGGTGTGGTCAACCCTGTCTTGCTCAAAAGGATAAATCCCCTTCCGACTTAGAGAATTGTTTTCAATCAAATCAAATGGCAGAGGAGTATTTTCAAGATTATCCGTTTGAATCCCGGTATGGATATAGTGTTCCTGTGTGGCAATCGCCATATCACCGATATTTAAACCTGTTTGCTTAAAGACACCAGCAATACCGGTCTGCAATATCAGGGATGGGGAGAACTGTTCAAGATATGCGGTTAAGGCATGAGCGGCATTGAACACACCAAGGCCTGTAACCATAAGGTCATATGTTTGATGATGCACTTTCCCGGATATGATTGTCAGCCCGGTTTTAGTCAATCTTTTTGAATCACCCGGGTGCAGGGTTAAAAAATGAGCTATCTCAAAATCTGTTGCACATAAAATGAGAAGATCAGGATTCATTGATCATATTGACGATGGCGCTTAATGCCATTTGATACCCATAATGACCAAAGCCTGTAATCTGGCCTGTGACAATATCCGCCAGCAGTGATGTATGACGAAAGGCTTCCCGCTTGTAAATATTGGACAAATGAATCTCGACAATCGGGCAGGTCAAAAGAAGCAAGGCATCTCTCAGGGCAATGCTGGTGTGGGTGAATGCCCCGGGATTGATAATCACACCTAAAATATTTTCATCAAAAATCTCATGAAGTTTATCAACGATTGCCCCTTCATGATTGGACTGGAAGAAATCAAGTGCCACACCTAATGGGATTGCCTGCTGTGCAAGATTTGTATTAATCTGGTCAAGGGTAAGGGAACCATATATTTCAGGTTCCCTCTTTCCCAGCATATTCAGGTTGGGGCCATTTATCACTTGAATTTTTTTTATTTTTTGAGTCATTTCTTTAAATAAAAAAGTTATTGGTTTTGAGCCGCTTCAAAGCCCAGTTCAAAGGCTTTGAGATTCTTATCCAAAAAAGATGCTTTTGTCCTTCTTTTAATCGCTTCTATCACATTTTCTTTTGTAAAGCCAAGACTTCCGGACTGAACCAGAGCACCTAAAAGAACAATATTCACACTCATGGGGCTTCCGGCCTCCCGGGCAAGTTTCATTGCGTCAATGGCAATAAGGCTTGCGCATTTTTCTTTGAGCAATCCTTTAATCTTTTCGACTTCCGGATAAACACCCTTGCCGATGGATACCGTAAAGGGGGGAAGCGTTGCCGTATTGGTGATGACTTTTGTATCTTTGCTGCATCGGTTTAAGGCTCTTAATGTTTCAGCCGGCTCAAATCCAAGAAGGATATCTGCCTCGCCATCTGAAATAATGGAACTGGTTGCATCTCCAAAAACAATGGCTGACTCGACAACGCCACCCCGTTGAGCCATCCCGTGTATTTCACTCATCCTGACCGGCACATCCGAAATCAATGCAGCCTCGCCCAAAACCTTGGATGCCAGAAGATTGCCCTGACCCCCTACAGCCACCATGATTAATCTGGTTGTTTCCATTCTTATATCATCCTCTTTATTTAAAGTTATTTTTTTAAAGGCGTGATCGCATTTTCAGGGCAAATCTGTGCGCAGACCGCACACCCCACACATGTATCCGCATCAATCTTCACTTTCCCGTCTTCCAGATAAAAAGACGGGCAGGCAATAGTGTTGATACAATCCCTGTGATTAACACACCTGTCAGAGACCTTAAATGCTCTTGGCTTGAGCATTTTCATGCTCTTTGCATACAAGGCACAAGGTTCCTGGGAGAGAATAACGGAAACACCTTTATATTCCAAGGCTTCTCTTATAATTTCAATGCTCTTTTTTACCTTGAACGGTTTAATGATGGAAACATGTTCCACGCCCAGGGCTCTCACAAGTTTTTCAATATTCACCCTGCCATAGCCATCAAGACCGAACCTTTCCATATCTGCACCGGGATGAGGCTGATGACCTGTCATGGCAGTAATACCATTTTCAAGGATGACCAGAGTAAAATTATGGTTGTTAAATACGGCATTGACCAATCCTGTGATGCCTGAATGGAAAAAAGTGGAATCCCCGATAAAGGAGACTACTTTCTGGTCTGTTGCCTGGCTGAATCCGCAGGACGTACTGACCGAAGAGCCCATACAGATGACAAAATCACCTGTACTTAAAGGCGGCATAAACCCCAGAGTGTAGCAGCCGATATCCGTAGGGCAGATGATATCCATATCTTTTCCGGCCTGCTTTACTTCATAAAAAGTTGCCCTGTGAGAACATCCGGAGCAAAGATTTGGCGGCCGCATGGGGATTTCGGGAACATCTACAGTATCTAATTTTTCTTTTGGCGTATACGCAATGCCAAAATAACCGGCTATATTTCCCCTCACCATGGCGGGATCATATTCAGAAAGACGGGAGAAAAGTTCTTCTGATTTGCCGCTGATGGGGATAATGCATCCCGATTCCTGGGCAAATGCTTTTACCGCTTCTTCCATAAAAGGCTCGCCTTCTTCAATCACCAGCACTTTTTCACAATCTTTTAAAAAATTCTTGATCAATTTTTCCGGCATGGGATTTGAAAACCCCAACCGCAGAATTTTTGTATTATCTTTAATACCAAGATCTTCTACTGCATCCAGCGCATAATGCAAACTCACCCCATTGGCAACAATACCAAACTTTCCTGAGCCTTCAACCGGATTAAAGCGGGATATTTCAGAAAGTCCTCTGGCCTTATTCATTTTATCCAACAATTTGGCATGGAGTTTTCTTGAAACAGCCGGGACGGTTACATATCTTGAAGGTTCTCGTATAAATTCTCCTTTGGTTTGTCTTGATTTTATTTCACCAAAGGTCACAAAGGCATTGGAATGATTGATCCGGGTAGTCGTTCTTAACAGAACCGGCTGATTAAGTTCCTCTGAAAGATCAAATGCATATTTCATCATCTCTTTGGCTTCAGGCACGGAAGAGGGTTCAAGCATGGGCAGATTACCGAACTTGGCATAATACCGGTTGTCCTGCTCATTCTGGCTTGAAAACATGGCCGGATCATCTGCCGTCAGGATGACCATACCACCGGTTACGCCTACATAAGCCAACGTCATGAGAGGATCTGCCGCAACA
>JAFCZY010000214.1 GCA_019314105.1 Deltaproteobacteria bacterium | reverse complement strand
TTCACCATCAGTTTTTCCAAGATGGAGATAGAGGAACGAATCCAGAATCTTGCCATGGTGATTCAAATGTATCGGGAAATTGTTAATGTCGATGCTGCATTCGGAATTTTTAAGGATGTTGAACGAAATAAGTGTATGGTTATCGGCAGAAGTAATATAGATGGCATCAATATCGGCCTTTTAATGCGAAGCGTCGGTGGTGGCGGCCATCCAGGAGCTGGCTCAGCCTTGTTAAATATGGCAAATCCGGATGTAATAGAAGAAATGCTAGTTGAACTGATTTCAGGGAATCAGCATTCTTCAGTCAGACTGTCGGATATCATGTCCTATCCTGTGGTCACTGTTAACGAGGATACAAAGGTTGATGAGGTGACCATGGTTTTAAGAAACATGGGGTGCACGGGGATGCCGGTTGTTGATAAAAATGATCGTATTGTAGGGGTGATCTCCCGGCGGGATTTTAAGAAACTCAGAAAATCAAAACAGATGCAGGCGCCCATAAAAGCGTTCATGAGCAGGAATGTTGTGACCATACATCAGGGCAAAAGTGCCATAGAAGCAGCCCGTTTGATGATAAAACATGATATTGGACGGATTCCTGTCATGAGATATGATAAAATTGTCGGGATCGTTACCCGGTCAGACGTGATGACGTATTTTTATGATCTGCTGCCGGATTAACGGGCTTTTGTTATAAATTTAGCTTTCTTTTTGCTTTAACAGCAAGCTTTTCCCTGAATATTTTTGAGTTGTGACGGATATCCACCGGGAATGTCTTTTCAATAAAAATATGGTTGATACTTGCCGTTAGCGGATTTGATTTCGCAAGATCTAAAAGCTCTTTGATAAAGGCTTTTTTATTTTTTATTTTTGAACAGGGTTCAATAAACACAACCGGTGTCTGCATGTTTCGCGGGCCTGCACCTGCAAGAGCGCTTCTGAACACTTTTTCATGAGTATTAAAAATGGCTTCAACAGGGATGGTGAAAAATGTTTCGTTCTGGGTAATAACCCGGTGGTTTTTTCTTCCGCAGAACCATAGTCGTCCCTTTGAATCCTTCCATCCAAGATCGCCCATCCTGTGCCAGGTATTGCCGTTTGCATCAGGGATTTTGGATAGCAGATCTGCTTCATGGTTATTAAAATAGCGTTCTGTCACAAGGTCTGCTTTTACGGTTATTTCTCCCACCTGGTTTTCAGTCACTTTGAGTTTATCAGTAAGCTGAGTGATGGGATTGTCACTGATTTTAATCAATTCGACACAGGTGCTGCAAATGGGTCGGCCAATACACATTCCAAATCCCTGCTCGGACAATTTTCTGGTTTCTGCCAGGATTTCGTTGGAGCCGATGGATATGATCGGGACAGCCTCGGTCGCACCATAAGGGGTATGAATCTGGGCAGGATCAGACAGCATGCTTGAAAACTGTTCTATGTTGGCCGGTGTTACCGGTGCGCCTGCAGATATCACTCGTCTTAAAGAGGGCAGTTTGATATGGTTTTTTTTACCGAAGTTGCCCACCCGGTTCAGCAGAGCCGGTGAGGCAAACATGTTGGTGACGCCATGATTTTCAATGGCTTCAATGATTTTTTGGGGGGTCACGAAAGCCGGTTTGGTCGGGTCCATATCAGGAATGACAGCTGTCATACCAAGGATTGGATCAAAAAGGGCAAACAATGGAAAGGTCGGTAAATCAATCTCATCGGGTTCAATTTGAAAATGGTCCTGAATCTGTTTGATCTGGGCCACAAAATTACCATGGGTATAGACCACGCCTTTGGCAGGGCCAGTTGACCCTGTGGTAAAGACAATGGCTGCGGTTTCGTCACGGGTGGTCCGGGCTGTTGGATAAGGATCATTTGTCTGTGTCATGAGCTGATTAAGGGTATATCCTCCCCAGAACCATCTCTTGCCAACGGTAACCCAGTGCTGAACCGATTTAAAAAATCCGGGTTTCAGTTTTCGTAAAATATGGGCTTTTTCAATACCGATAAAGGCCTTGGGTTTCCCCTGCTTCAGGCATTGAAGCATCCGGTCAATTCCCATTCCCGGGTCAACAACAACGGGTACGGCACCGACCTTGAACATGGCAAATATAGTGATAAAAAATTCTATGCCGGGTGTCACCATTAAAATGGTTCGGGTTCCCCGGATAATGCCGATTCTTTCAAGGCCAAAGGCAAGTGCATCTGATTGCCTTTCAAGCTGGGCAAATGTCATCTGACTGTAAAGAACCCTGCCGTTTTTGTCTCTTCCGGAAGGATAAACGATGGCTCTTTTGTAGGGATATTTTTCCTGTGTTTTTTTTAGTCCCAGTGAAATATTTGCATAAGTTGTCATAAAATTTTCTTTATTTTTTTCTTATTTATTTAAAAAGATTTCGATCAGACGAGCGGTCTCTTCCGGTTTGTCTTCAAACAGGTAATGGCCGGCATCATGAAAAACATGGGTGGCGGCCTGTGGAAACCTTCGCCTGAATTCATTTAAAAATGCCAGATCAAAAACAAAATCTTTTGCCCCCCATAAAAACAATAATGAGGCGTCATCAAGCTGTTTAAGATGCTGATCCACATGATCGACGATTGCGTAGCTTTGATCTTTTTTACTTATGGGTATGTCCTGGACAAATTTTAAGGTGGCGATCCTGTTTTTCCAGGAGTTATAAGGTTCAACAAGTCCTTTTTTAACCTTTGAAGGTAATTTTGTTTTACTGCAAAGGTAGAGTGCCCCTTTTGCAAACACGTTAAGTCCAAGTACGGCCGGGACGGAAAAGATCCTGGTATACTTGATGATCCATAACAGAAAAGGGAATTGTTTTTCTTTTGGCAGGAAAAATCCTGCGGTATTGGTAATGATGATTTTGTCAATCCTGTCAATATGATCCACTGCCCAGGCAAGACCGATCATGCCGCCCCAGTCATGGAGAATCAGACTGATCTTTTCATTGATATTCAGATGATCAATTAGGGTATCAAGGTCCTTTACCCGGGATTCAAGGGTATAGTCATAAGCCTCGGTACCGGGCTTGTCTGAAAACCCGCATCCGATATGATCCGGGACAATGGTTCGAAAATCGGGTGAAAGGGTTTGGATCAGGTGTCGGTAATAAAAGGACCAGGTGGGGTTGCCGTGAACCATGATAACGGGTTTGCCGTTGCCTTCATCAATATAATGGAGATCATGTCCGTTGAGATTCATGAACCTGGACTCAAAAGGATAGAGATCTTCAAAGTCTTTGGTGGAAGTCAGTTTGTCATTAATAAATTTTTCTACCATTCAACACCTAAAATATAGCAGTTAAGTCCTGAGCCAACACCGATAAAGCCCACAAAATCTTCCGGTTGTAAAAACCCTCTTTCATCTGCTATGGCTGCAGTGATGGGAAGTGAGACCGTCCCCATATTGCCTAAAAACGGATAGGTGCAAAAATCTTTTTTTATATCCACATTCAAGGTTTTGTAAAACCTCTGGTGATGCGCTGCCCCGACTTGATGCCCGATAAATTTATCCGGTTTATCTGGAGGAAGATTAAATTCTTTTTTAAATGCATCAAATGTTTTTTTGGCAAGGACAAGGCCATTCTCGAGAACTCCCTGGGCTTGGGTTCTCATGATGACTTTTGAATCCGTGGGCATGCCTTTTTGTTCAAATCCCCAATTGCACAGGGCGTGATACTCAATGGCATTTTTTACCACTCCACCTTTAAGGGCATGTTTCCGGTTGTCCGGGTTGCCGCCAATGCCATTGATACCAAAACTACCGTCTGTTAACAGCACGGCAGCCGCCCCAGAACCACCAGTCATTGTGGCAATGGCATCCTTATAGAAATCAATATTTTTGTGGGTGTTGATTTCATGGATGGTTGAATCAACAATTTGTCGTGCGGTTTCACAGGAGACCACAAGCCCTGCTTTAATATGGCCAAGCTCTATTTCATTGGCCACATGGACAATGCCTGTGACCATCCCGAGACAGGCACTTTTGACATCATAAATATGGGCATCCCCTCCAATATTCAACCGGTCGGCAACAGAACAGGATGTGGCCGGTTCAAATCCATCCTGGCCTACTCCGCAATAGACAAGGGCACTAATTTGATCCGGGGAAATGTCGGCTTCATCAAGGGCTCTTTGCCCGGCAACGGCTGCATGTTCAGCAAGGGTATGGTCTTTATCCCAGTATCGTCTCTCTTTTATACCGGTTAAGATTTCAAGCTGCCCGGGTTCAAACCCCACTGTT
>JAFCZY010000213.1 GCA_019314105.1 Deltaproteobacteria bacterium | reverse complement strand
TCGTAAAGACGCTTGCTGATTCCGGAATTAAACCCAATCTGTCCCATGAGGATGAATAAGGGAATTGTTGTTAAATCATAAGATCCAAAGACTTCATACACATTTCTGGATAAAAGGGCCAGGCCGGCATTCGTTGTAATCACTGTGCTGAATCCAACAAAGCCAACGATGGCCATAACAAATGCAACAGGCATTCTTGTCATGAACAAAAAGAGCATGATTGCAATACCGGTGATGCCAATAAGTGTTGGACTCATTTTGTTTTTAATTCTTTCAATTGTTTAATATCTTTAAAGATTGTCTCTAATATGGTAATAGAGAAAATCAGTAAACCAAAAGCCAGCAGATATATAATATAATAAATGGGAAATTCCAGATTCATGGAAACTTCTCCGGTTTTATGTATATCCTTTGCATAAAGAAACATCTGCCATGTCACAAGGCTGAATAAAATAAGGCTGAAGGTCCGGGTAAAAAGGTCAATGATCAGCTGGGTTTTTTTTGACAGCAGCCTGACCAGTATTTCTACACCAACATGCCCATCCACCTTATATGTGTACGGTAAAGCGGCTGCCACAATAATGGTTGCCAGAAAACCGATAAGCTCAACAGAGCCAAAAATAGGATACTTGAAAAAACGACCGATCACATCAACAACAGTCAACACCATCATGGCCGTGATGGCAACCGCTCCAATGATTTTTAATAATTCGGAAAATTTATTCAGTGCCTTGGAGATAATACTCATAAAATATCCTATCATAAAAGATTTGAGACATGAGATATGAAAGATGAGAGGAACATAATGTATTGCCCACTACTTAAATTTCATATCTCATTATTTTTTTTACATGTTTGCTTTGATGAAATTCACGACTGCTTTTCCATCAATCCCTTTTTTGTTTACTTTTTCAGCATACTCATCCATAATCGGGGCAACTGCTGCTTTCCATTTTGCAACTTCAGCATCGGAAAGACTGACAAATTCTCCGCCTTTTGATTTAAAAAATTCGAGGCCTGCCTTATCAGATGAATCCCAGCCTTCACCATGTTTGTCTGCCCATTCAGCATTAATTTCCATTATGGTTTTTTGCTGTGCCGGGGTGAGTTTATTCCATTTTGCTTTATTCATAAATACAGCAAAGGTTGTGGTATAGGCAATCGGATAACTTTCTGTGACATATTTAACCACTTCACCAAGTTTCCATCCCTTGTTCGATTCCATTGGGTGAAGAGATCCGTCGACAACGCCTTTTTGCAGCATCTGGTAGCATTCATTCATGCCTTTACCTACTGGTGATCCGCCAAGAGCTTTAATAACTCGGCCGCTAGCGCCGGTTGTTCTGATTTTCATTCCTTTCATATCTTCTAATGATGCCACTTTTTTATTCACCGTATTGATAAGGCCGGGACCATGTGCATGGAGATACATGACCTTTGTATCATTAAATTCTTCCGGGTGAAATTTGTTTAAAACTGCATTGGCAATTCTAGTCGCCTGTACACCGTTTTTATATCCCAGAGGAAGATCGATGGCGGAAGCAACTGGAAAACGACCCCTTGAATAAGCAAGCACAGTCAGCCCGATGTCTGCGATTCCATTAACAACTGCATCGTAGGTCTGGGGGGCTTTTGCCAATGCTTGTGCCGGAAAATATTGAATAACGATTTCACCATTGGTTCTTTTTTTAACTTCATCACACCAGCTTTGTGCCAGTTGACTTTGAATATGTGTGGGGGGGAAAAAATTAGCATAGGTAAGTTGAGTTTTAGCTGTTGCAGTGAAAGCAACCATTGTACTAAAACAAAAAATCAAAAAAGTTAAAAATGTAATTTTCTTCATTTTGCTGACCTCCTGAAAAAATTATAGTTGGAACCAAAACTAACTTGGGACCCAAGAATTTGAATTATGCGACCATGTATTTATCCGGGGTTTCACCTCCTTATTATTGAATTATTATTAATAGTGTTACAATGTAACTATAAATCAGCTATATCAAACAACTATATTTATAAAAAGGAAATCATGTCAAGGAAAATCTTGTTTTTTGGAAATAAAAAAGAAGATCATATCGTTGATATATCAACCAGTATAAAAATAATTTCTTGACACATAGCTGCAATGTATCTATAAGGTATCTAATAAATAGCTAAAATATATTATGGATATAGATAGGTTGTAAACAGGAGCTGATGCACCATGACCGGTGACGATGGAAAGCTTGACAGATTGGAAAAAGAGTTTATCCGCAAGAAGGTAAAATTTGAAATTTATGGCGACGAAATGATCGAAAAAACTGTTAATTCAAGCGGTAACAGTGGAAGGGTTTATTTACCGCCTGACTGGATTGGTACAAAAGTTAAAGTGATAAAATGTTAATATAATTAAGGAGGATAAGATGACAACGATACCGGACAAAATTCAAACCTGGCAAATGGTCAGTCCCTTTAAAAAAGACAGAGAAACAGGAGAAGTCACTCCTGGAAAGCTTGAAAAGACACAGATAGATGTGCCTGAATTGAAACCGGGAGAGGTTCTGGTTGAAGTGGCGGGCTGTGGTGTCTGTCATACAGACCTTGGATACTATTATCAAGGTGTCCCCACTGTGAACCCGCCCCCGTTAACCTTGGGGCATGAAATTTCCGGAACTGTTGTGGCAACGGCAGGTAATGTGGGTTCCTGGAAAGGAAAGGAAGTGATCATTCCTGCTGTCATGCCGTGCC
Source organism: Deltaproteobacteria bacterium (assembly GCA_019314105.1). GTDB lineage: Bacteria > Desulfobacterota > Desulfobacteria > Desulfobacterales > Desulfobacteraceae > Desulfobacula. The sequence continues at coordinate 2,528 of JAFCZY010000213.1, read as the reverse complement.
GACAGTGTTATCTTTGTAAAACAGGCAGGGGAAACAGATGTCTTGCTCAGAAGATGCCGGGTAACAGCATGGGAATTTACGGCGGATTCTCAAGCCATATTCCGGTTCCTGCTATTGATCTTTGCGAAGTCAAAAACCGGGGAGGCATTCCCCTGGAAAAACTGGCTGTTGTGGCAGATGCAGCAACAACACCTTTTCAGGCGGCTAAAAGAGCAGATATCCAGGTGGGAGATAATACCATTGTTATAGGGGTCGGTGGTGTAGGACAATACATGGTCCAGATCCTTAAAGCCCTGGGTGCGGCAACTGTTGTTGCCATTGATATCAACCAGGAACGGTTGAATACCATGTTAAAGAATGGTGCGGATTTTGCCGTCAATTCCATGGGTAAAACTCCAAGAGAGATTTCAGGAGAGATGAAAGCCTATCGAAAAGAGAATGGACTTGTTTCTACTGGATGGAAAATTTTTGAGGTCTCAGGAACAAAACCCGGCCAGGAACTGGGACTTGCACTGTTAAGCTTTACCGGCAAAATGATGGTTGTGGGATTTGGTCCTCAAAAGGTAGAATATTCTATTTCAAGGCTTATGGCCTTTGATGCAGAGCTTATCGGCACCTGGGGATGTCTGCCTGAATACTACCCATCCGTATTGAGCATGGTTACCAGCGGGAAAATTAATTTTGAAGAATTTGTTCAGACAAGACCCATGAGCACCATTGCTGAAAGTTTTGATGAAGCGCATAAGAAGTCACCGGATCAGAGGATTGTACTTGTCCCTGATTTTTAATATTTTTAAAGGATGATAAAGATGAAATTAGAAGGGAAAAAAGCCATTGTCACAGGCGGAAGCCGTGGAATCGGAAGAGCCATTGCCCTGATGTATGCCAAAGAGGGTGCAGATGTTCTGGTAAACTATCATTCCAATGATGCGGCTGCAAAAGAGACGGTAGCCGAGATTGAAAAACTGGGACGTAAAGCTGTTGCTGTTGCTGCTGATGTTGCCAATTATAAAAGCGCACAAAATATGGTTGATGAATGCGTGAAACAGTTGGGCGGTGTTGATATTCTCGTGAACAATGCCGGTGTTTCCAAACCCTCCATGCTGCTTAAAATGAAAGAAGAAGACTGGGATGCTATTATTGATATCCATTTAAAAGCTGCCTTTAATACCAGCCAGGCAGCAGGCCGTTACATGAAAGAAAAAAAATACGGAAAAATCATTAACGTGATTTCTACTGCCGGTATCTTTGGCACCATTGGTCAGATCAACTATGCATCTGCAAAAGCCGGGATCATCGGATTTACAAAATCAGCCTCCCGTGAGCTTGGCAGATACGGCATCAATGTGAATGTCATTTGCCCGGGAATCACAAAAACGGAAATGACCGGTAAGCTTCAGACAGATGAAAAATATGAAGGCAGAATTCAGCTGGGCAGATTTGCAGAACCTGAAGAAATTTCCCCGGCCTTTGTATTCCTGGCGTCCGATGATGCAAGTTATATTACAGGACAGGTGCTGGGTGTTGACGGCGGATATATCGGATAACCTTAATAATAATTTAAAGGAGAACAAAAAATGAGTCTTGACTGGATGCCAAGAGAGAATGAACCAAAGGATCACTCTTTACACAGAAATCCCCATTGGGGAACGGAAGCACCCTGCACTGTATATGAAAAAAAACCATTGACCGATCCAAAAGGAAATGTTGTGGATGGACTATTTGTATCCTGGATCACCTTGAACAACCCCAAACAGTTTAACTCTTATACCACAGACATGGTAAAGGGTGTGATTGCAGGGTTTGAAAACGCATCCCTTGACAGAAGCGTTGTGGCTGTTGTGTTTACAGGTGCAGGCCCCTACTCTTTCTGCTCCGGTGGAAACACAAAAGAATATTCAGAATTTTATTCAAAAAGATGTGATGAATATGGTCAATACATGGAATTGTTCAACCACATGGTGGATTCCATTCTTGCCTGTAAAAAACCGGTTATTTCCCGCGTTAACGGCATGAGAGTTGCCGGTGGCCAGGAAATTGGCCTGGCATGTGATATTGCCATATCTTCCGACCTTGCCATTTTCGGCCAGGCAGGTCCCAGACATGGTTCCGCACCTGCCGGCGGATCTTCGGATTTTCTTCCCTGGTTTCTTACCGCAGAAGATGCCATGTGGAACTGCGTATCCTGCGAAATGTGGTCTGCTTATAAAATGAAAGCAAAAGGGATGCTGTCCAAGGTGGTTCCTGTGCTTAAAATAGACGGTGAATGGGTAAGAAACCCCACCATTATCACTGACAAATATGTTGATAACGGTGAGATCGTTTATGGCGATTATAAATCCGGACAGGACTTCAAAGATGGCCGGGCTATTCTAAAACAACATCAGGCCAATGCTGATTTTGAACTTCTTGACAAAGAAGTCAACAATGTGATCTGGAAGTTTGCTAACCTGTTCCCGGGCTGCCTGATCAAATCCATTGACGGTATCCGTCAGAAAAAGAAATTTTTCTGGGATACTATGAAAAAT
>JAFCZY010000212.1 GCA_019314105.1 Deltaproteobacteria bacterium | reverse complement strand
CAGGTGGCATATAGAATTCGTGGGAAGAACAACCCACTCTTTACGCCCCATGTTGATACCGGCGACTGGGTTGTCGTCATCAATGCAGATAAAATCCGTATGACGGGTAATAAACTGGACCAGAAAAAATATTACCGACATTCAGGATATATTGGCAGCATTAAATCCACTACAGCAAAAGAACTGCTGGAGAAAAAACCCGAAGAGCTTATTAAAAAGGCTGTTAGAGGAATGCTTCCTAAAAATCGACTTGGTAGAAAACTTGGCAAAAAATTATTTGTATATGCGGGTGATCAGCATCCCCATGCTGCTCAAAAACCCGAAGTTGTTGAAATTTAAGATAAAAGGACGCAATAAATATCAATGGAAAGTGAAAACGTATTTTACGCGACTGGCAAAAGAAAAGATTCTGTGGCCAAAGTATGGTTAACACCCGGCAATGGTAAGATTGTGATTAACAAGAAAGACCTGAACGAATACTTTGAATTAAATGTAACAAGAGATCTGCTTTCAGCTCCCTTGATTCTGACAGAAAAAAGCGATGCCTTTGACGTTAAAGTTACCGTTATGGGTGGCGGGAAGACTGGTCAGGCTGGCGCCATTCGCCTGGGGGTATCCAAAGCACTGGAGCTTTCTGACCCTGATCTTCGAGGCATATTGAAAAGTGCGGGATTCCTTACAAGAGATTCAAGGACAAAAGAACGTAAAAAATATGGTAAAAAAGGCGCAAGAGCAAGCTTTCAGTTTTCAAAAAGATAGTCTTTTTTATACTATCGAAATCATCATTAATTGAACCATTAGGGGCAAAGAGAATTCTTTGCCCCTTTTTGTGTTGGGGGAATGAAAAATGAAGACTTACCTGTTCTATGATATTGAAACCAGCGGTTTAAACCCTGCATTTGATCAGATTTTAACGTTTGCCTGCATCCGAACCGATCTTGACCTCAATGAAATTGACAGGCAAACGATCACCATTCGTTTAAGAAAAGATATTGTTCCTTCACCGAATGCTTTTTTAACCCATGGGTTGACTTACACTGAATTAGAGCTTGGGATCAGTGAGTATGAAGCAGCGCTTAAAATTCATAAAATATTGAATACACCCGGTACCATCAGTCTGGGGTATAATTCATTAAGATTTGACGATGAATTTTTAAGGTTCCTGTTCTATCGTAATCTTTTGGATCCTTATAAACATCAATACAGTAAAGGGTGCTCCAGAATGGATATTCTGCCCGTCACTGTTGTTTTCAGGGTGTTTCATCCCATTGGTTTGAAGTGGCCTCAAATCGATGGAAAATCAACGTTAAAACTGGACTCCTTCGTCCGCGAAAATAATTTTGTAACATCGGGCAGAGCTCATGAGGCACTGAATGATGTCGAAGCGGTGATTGAACTGAGTAAAGTATGGTTCCAACAAAAAGATATCTGGGAATATGCGCTTGATTTTTTTAATAAAACAAGAGACGATGTCAGAATAAATAACATTGAAAAAAGTATTCAAATTCAAAATACCAAATTCAGGCTCTGTCTTATGGTGTCTGCGTCTTTCGGTCCAAAGGCAAATTATATGGCGCCCGTTATCCATCTGGGCCAATCGTTGCCGTATAAAAATCAAAGCCTGTGGTTACGACTTGATTCAGATGATATTTTAGGTCTGGACGCAGGCCTGGATATAAGCGATACGTTTGTGATACGAAAACGGTCAGGGGATGCCCTGATCGTTTTGCCCGCTCTTAAAAGATTCTGGGATAAAATGCCGGAATTATCACAAGAGTCTGCGAATGAAAGCATGGCGAAAATTCGTCATCACTGGGAAGTATTTTTTGAATTCATTCAGTATCATCTCGCCTATCAATATCCTTTTATTCCCGATCTGGACCCGGATGCAGCACTCTATCAGGAGGGATTTTTTTCTAACCTGGAGAAAAAACAAAGCGATCTGTTTCATCAATCGCTGTATAATTTAAAATCGCCCAGGTTAAAAGCAGATCATCAAAAACAGGAACTTTTAAAAAAAATAAAAAGTCCAAGAATAAAAATTTTGGCAAGCCGTATCCTCGCACGAAATTTTGAGGAAAAAACAGGACAGGCCCAAGAGACAGAACATCATCTTTGCTTGAACAGGTTAAGGTCTCCTTTGAAAAAAGATCAGATCATCGGATACAAAAATGATATAAAATTTAATCGCGAACAAGGGTTGCAGGAGCTAAAAGAAACAGAGCGGAAACTTTTGAATCCAAATCAGGAACAAAGGCAGATGCTTAAATGGGTTAGAGAGTATATCGAAAAGGTATAAACGCCGCGCACAAAAAATATTCCGACAGTACCTGCACGAACAAATACTGCCGGAATGAAGTCGATAGATTTTATTTTACAGCGTCTTTTAATGCTTTCCCCGGGACAAATTTAGGGACGGTTCTAGCAGGGATATTGATTTCTTTTCCTGTCTGGGGATTTCTTCCTTTTCTGGCTTTTCTATCAGCCGTTTTGAATGTTCCAAAGCCAACCAGTGTGACAGAGTCATTGTTAGCAAGCGCTTCTGTAATTGATTTGATTGTGCAGTCAACTGCTGCTTGAGCTTCTTTCTTGCTACTGAGTACTTCTGCAACCTTGTTGATTAAATCGCCTTTGTTCATCGTGTTACTCCTTTTTTTTAGGTTTTAGAAATTTCCAAATACTAAAATTGGTCATTAAAACATTTTTCTAAAATTAAATTCACGCGAATCACCGTTAAACCGTACGTTACGTCGTTGAGAAGTGCGTGTCAAGTGTTTATTCACATTTTTTAAATTAATTGCCAAGTGTCGATAGATACCATTGGATCAATTGTTGTCCCAAAAAAATATAGAGTATCACTCCGAATGATAAAAAAGGCCCAAAAGGAATCCTTAATTTTGTATCTGCTATTTTCATGTAACCCATGATTAAAATTCCGAAGAGGGTGCCGAATAAGGAGCCGGCAAAAATTGTAAAAACAACGCCTTTAATCCCTGTCGCTGCACCAATCATGGCCAGAAGTTTAATATCGCCGCCCCCCATTCCTTCTTGTTTTCTCAATAAATAATAGAAAAGAGCAACTGCATATAAGCTGCCGCCCCCGGCAAAAATACCCAGCAGCGTATCTTTTATTGTCATTTCAGGTAAGACATAAAAAGAAGAAGCAAATATTAAAATACCCGGAAGAGATATGATATCAGGGATAATTTGATGGTCAATATCGATAAAGGAAAGGGTGATCAGAACACTGATGAAAACAAACCAGTAAGCCATGGCAGGGGTGACCCCGAACTTATGGAATAGTAACAGGGCAAAGATACCGGTTAGTGCTTCTATTAAAAGGTATCTTATGGATATCGGGTGCTTGCAGAATTTGCAGCGGCCCATCAAAAAGAGATAGCTTAAGATAGGAATATTGTAGTAAAAGGGGATATTTTGATTACAATTGGGACAGTATGAACCCGGGGTGACAATAGATTTGTTCTCAGGTATCCGATAAATACAAACATTTAAGAAACTTCCAATACAGGCGCCGATTATAAAAACAAATAATCCAGGCACAGAAAAATAGTCTGCCATAATCATCCCCATTTTTTAGGTTATATTGCTTTCTTTTATCGGACGTTAAAAATATTTTTGCAAGGATATTGTAAAACAAAAAATATGTTTTATTGTAATTAAAATAACGAAAACAAACGGGGTCAGGCTTTCCTTATTGATCAATAACCTCAATAAGGAAAGCCTGACCCCCATCTATAAGGAGCCAAAATGGCTGAAGCAGATATTGATGATTTAATTGAAATCATAGAAAAAGAAAGCAATATAGAGGATATTCCGACACGTCTTCCCATGATGCCAGTGAGAGATATTGTTGTGTTTACCGATATGCTGCTGCCATTATTTGTCGGGCGCAAGAAATCTATTAAGGCAATTGAAGAGAGTATTAAATATGATCGCTATATATTCCTGACAACTCAGAAAGATGCTGAATTGGAAAAACCGGCCGGTGAAGATGTTTATACCATTGGTACGGTTAGCAGAATCCAAAAAATGATCAAGTTGCCAGACGGTAGAATTAAGGCGCTGGTTCAGGGGATAACCAAGGCAAAAGTATTGGAATATGTCAAAACGAGGCCTTTTTTTAAAGTTCGGATTGAATGTTTAAAGGATACGGATTCCAGGGAACTCAATATTGAAGATGAGGCCTTGATGCGGAATGTTAAAGAAGCCAGTGAAAAATTGCTGGCGCTCAAAGGCGAGTTTTC
>JAFCZY010000211.1 GCA_019314105.1 Deltaproteobacteria bacterium | reverse complement strand
TTAAACCCGCCGTTTTCATCGGGTATGGGGGCACCCTGAAGATCTCCAACCCCGATACTGAATATTTTAATCCCCTGTTTTGCCATTTCTTTAGCAGCCGCTTCCACATTCCCCGAAGTGGTTTCTCCATCTGTAATAACAATAATGGCTTTTTCAATAATTAAATGCTTCATGATCAAGGGTTAGGGGACACTGGAGGATAGCCCTTCCTGAAAAAGCCACAAGCCCTGCCCTGTCGGATTTCATCATGTGCAGCAAATCAATAATTTCTCTTTTTGCCCGTTCAAGCCGGTTGGGGTTGATATCCTGTGCCAGCATACTTTTCGAGCAATCAAGGGCAATCATGATATCCACCCCTTTTTGCGTTGTCTTTTCCCATTTGTATCCCAGTTGCGGCTCTGCCAGGGCAACAATAGCAAACCCGAAACCAATGGTGATCAAACCGGCCTTTATCCACCTTCTTTCTGGCGCAAATCCCGGAATAAGTAAAGAGACCATATCCGCCTTAGCAAATCCGAAAAGTATTTTTTTCCTTTTCCGAATACCATACATCATGATACCGAACACCGGGATTAACGCCCACAATAAATTCAATAGATATGGATTGGCAAATTTCATTTACGGTATCCTTAAAAACCTTGTGTTACTCAAAACAATATTTATAAGAAGAAAGAGCAGGCCGGCCATGAGCACCCTGGGATACAATTCCTTGTACTCCACCCATTTTTCAACCTCTACCTTTGTTTTTTCAAGCCGGTTGATCATCTCATAAATCTGCCCAAGATCCGGCTTCAAAAAAGTCAGCCTGTGTTTCCTTAGCAATTGTTTTTAAAGCATCCAGATCCACATCCACTTTTTGATACACATACCGTTTGCCAAACAGGCCATCCACAAGAAATGGGGCTTCTCCTTTTGTGCCGACCCCAATGGTATAAATTTTCACCTTTCTTTCGGCAGCAATCTTTGTTGCATCCTGCCAGGAAAGTTCCCCTGAATTGCTTTTGCCGTCTGTTAACAGAATAATAATATTGGATTTGCTTTGAATATCTTCAAGTCGTTTTAATGAGATGCCTATGGCGTCGCCAATAGCGGTTCTGGGTCCTGCCGCTCCGATTTTCAACCGGTCCAGAATAAAGGCAATGGTGTTATAATCCCGGGTCAGAGGAAACTGGGTAAAGGCATTTGATCCAAAAACGACCATGCCGATACGATCCCCTTCCCGTTTCATGATAAACTCCCGGACCACAGTTTTCACCGCCTCAAGCCGGGTGACAATCTTTTTATCCTTTTTGAAATCAAGGGCCCGCATGGATTCGGAAAGATCAAGGGCCAGGATAATATTAACGCCTTCTGTGGTCACGTTTATTTTTTTATCCCCCCACTGGGGTCTTGCAAGAGCCAAAATCAAAAGGATCAAAGATATTATTTTAAAAAGAGGAATAAATTTTGAGAGCGTCACCATGACGGAATGAGAAATCGGTTCAACGCCTTTTAACGAGGATACCTTGATATGGCCGGCGCTTTTCTTCCTAAGTTTTAAAAACCAGACAAGGGCAACCATAAAAAGTAATAATAAAAACAAAGGAGAGGCAAACCTGAACATTATTTTGCCTCCTCTTCTTTTGCCTTACGACTTATCTGATCTTTAAGCGCTCTCTGGTCTTTTTCTATTTGTTGAATCATTTCTTTAATAAACAACAGATCTTCTTTTGCCCGGTTTTCCTCAGGAATGATTCCGGCATATTTAAACGCATCCGACAATTTGAAAAACCGTGCCATATTTTTTTTGATATCTTTATCAATGTCACTGCGGTTCATGCTCCGAATAAACTCCTGAGAGGTCATTTCCAGAGCATTCATATTAAAAGAACTGCCCACATATTTTTTTAAAACCGCTGTTAAATCGAAATAAAAAACTCTTGAATCACGTATCCGGCTTTGAAACAGAAGATCCAATGCCTTTAATGCAGCATCATAGGGTGCCAGGGGCGCAGGAAGATATCTCAGATCTTTGGGGTGCTGTCTCTTTTTTAAATATTTTTTTATTAAAAAAAACAAGAGCGTCAGAGCAAGGATGCCGCCCAGCACCATTAACATAATCTTCAACAGCAGTGGATCAAAACCAACTTGAACCGGGGGTCTGATGTCATGGATATCCTGCATTTATCTCAATCGCCTCTCCCTGAACCTGAAGTATTGCAGCAAGGTATCAGATACTGAAGCGCCTGCTTCGAGTTCGATCACATCACTTTGGGCTTTGGAAAAAATATCCACTGTTTTTTTGTAATGCAACCACTTTCTATTTGTAAATTCTTCCCGGACCTTTTTATTAAATCCGTCAAAAACCACTTCTTTATCGGTTTCAAAATCAGACAGCGTAATCATCCCTTTTAACGGAAGCTGAAACGCCCCTTTATCATAGATCATTACCCCGATAATCTCATGCCGCTGCCGAAGTGTTCTCAGACTTTTCAAATACCCGTCATCCAAAAAATCGGATAGGACAAAGACAAACGATCTTTTCCTGGATATTTTTGCCAGATAATCCAGGGCTGCCGATATATGAGTTCCTTTCCCCTGGGGGACAAAGGTAAATATCTCCTTGATCACCCGCCAGATATGACTGGACCCTTTTTTAGGCGGTATATATTTTTCCACTTGATCCGTAAAAAAAATAGCCCCTACTTTATCACTGTTTTTAATGGCATTAAAGGCAAGAACCGAGGCCACCTCGGCAGCTCTTTCAAGTTTCGGCCCTGAAAATGTCCCGAACTTCAAAGATGAACTCATGTCAATCAGCAACATGACGATGCTTTCGCGCTCTTCCTTGTAAAGTTTGACAAAGGGTTTACCAAGCCGTGCAGAAACCTTCCAATCAATGCTTTTGACATCATCTCCCGGGCAATACTCCCTGACCTCTTCAAACTCAATACCTGAGCCTCTGAACACGGATTTATACTGCCCTGCCATGATACTGTTGACGGTACGGCTGGATTTAATGTGAATCCGCTTTATTTTTTTGATAATATGCGCAGGGATCATCTGATATTCTTTTCCTTAAGGCACTTCAACCGAATCAAAAACTATCTGAATGATATCATCACAGCAGATATCTTCTGCCTCTGCTTCAAAACTTAAAATAATTCTGTGCCGTAATACATCCGGCCCCACCAGTTTGATATCCTGGGGGGTGATATAAGCCCTGCCGGATAAAAATGCAGCGACCCGGGCGGCTTTTGCAAGAAAAATAGTGGCCCGTGGAGATGCGCCATACTCGATATATTCAGCGACCCTCATCCCGTATTTCTCGGGCTGCCGTGTGCTGAACACCAGGTTTACAATATATTCTTTAAGTTTTTCATCCACATAAATCTGATCAATCAATTCACTCATGGCGGCAAGCTGATCACAATTGATGACCGGATTAATGGGTTCAGGCTTTTGAAAACTATTCTTTTTTAAAATCTCCAGCTCTTGAGCCTTATCGGGATAATCAATAAGTACTTTCAGCATAAACCGATCCACCTGGGCTTCAGGCAACGGATATGTCCCCTCCTGTTCAATGGGATTCTGGGTGGCAAGAACCAGAAAAGGAGATGGCAAAAGATAGGTTTGGTCTCCTATGGTGATCTGCTTTTCCTCCATAGCTTCCAGAAGTGCGGACTGAACCTTGGAGGGTGCCCTGTTGATCTCATCTGCCAGAATAATATTGTTGAATAACGGCCCTTTTCTCGTAATAAAATCAGCTGTTTTGGGGCGATAAATCTCCGTACCCGTCAAATCAGCCGGAAGCAGATCCGGGGTAAACTGAATTCGCTTGAACTTTGCCTGTACAACAGACGCCAGCGCCTTTACCGCTTTTGTTTTAGCCAGACCGGGGACCCCTTCGATAAGGATATGACCTCCGGTTAAAAGCCCTGTCAAAAGACTGTCCGTAAGCTTTTCCTGGCCCACAAGTTCCTTTGAGATCTCATTTCGGATACTGCTGATCAACAAATGATTTTTCTCTATTGATTCTTTGATCTGTTCCATAATCCTTTATGCCCATATTATAGATTCACACATAACAAACCCCGACAAAAAAAATAATTTTTTAATACTAAATTTTAATTAATATAGTATTGACAAAGAAAGTGTCAAGAAATGAACCGAACAACTGTATGTTTGCCATAAGAAATCTTCTATAACCCGTTACAGGTTGCTTACCTTACGTCCGCTGGATGGACATTGCAACACGGTTTAAGCTTCCCTTCGCTGGCCGCCCTGAGCTCGCTCATTAGCTCCCGGTCTGCTCCGGCGGTGTTTGTCCGCTCAGTTATTTGATCCTGTTCTATTCAATCGTCTGTTACCATAATTCGGGTTTATTAAGTGCTTCCACACAATGCGACTTGCCAGTAATCGGTTCAATTTCATCACCAACCAAGGATTGAGCCAGCCAGCCTTCAGGCTGTTCCAACTTCTGAGGAGCAGGTACGACCTGTTCAGTAATGACACTAAATCCAACTTTTGAATAAAAATTAGGATCGCCATACGTAATCGCCAGCTCCACCCCATTCTCTTTCAAGGCAGTAAGACCGAAATTAATCAACTTCTGCCCGACACCTTTTCCCTGATGGTCTGTGTGTGTTGCTACGGGAGACAGAATAAAAGCATTAATACCACTTTCAAATATCATCCGAGTAAAAAAGATGCTACCGATGATTTGCTCGTCTTCAGTGGCTATAAAACAATGAAGGTCATTGACATCAGTGCTATCCATAAATTCCCTGACCAAATGTCCTATTACCTCCCCCTCTGACTGACCTTCTGAATCTGAAAATGTTTTAATGAATAGCTGTTCAATCTTGTCAGCATTGTTGGGGTTATATGTTGAAAGCTTCATATTGTCTCCTAACGTATCATATTATGCAGAAAAAAATCTGCATAATACCGCTATATATTTTCTTTATAATATCATATTAAAGCAGCTAATACATTTTTCAAATTTACTTTTAATAAACGCTCAAATCACCTTGCCATACCAGAGGAATGATGTAAAGGAATATCCCCAATTCAGGCATTTTCCCATGGCCTAATCCC
>JAFCZY010000012.1 GCA_019314105.1 Deltaproteobacteria bacterium | reverse complement strand
TCATCATTGTTTCCTTTCATAATTTAATGATCTTCCCCGGTTGATGAGGACTGGCAACGTGCAGGGCAATATTTGAAGCATTCAGACTTTTAGATACTTCGAGAAGTGCTTTTTTTTTTTTTTTTTTTTCTTCGCTTAAATGAGCAAGAATAACGTGTTTCAGATAATCCGTTTTAAGCTCCGATACCAGCGTTCCTGCATCCATATTGGACAAATGACCGGTCCTTCCCTTGATCCTCTGCTTAAGATGCCATGGATAGGAACCGTTAATCAGCATTTCAGGATCATGGTTTGATTCAAGATATAAAATATTACTGTTTTTCAAATGCTCTTTTACCAGACTTGTGACAATGCCAAGATCAGTCGCTATGCCGATTTTATGGTGCTTGTATTCAAGCGTCAGACCGGCAGGGTCTATTGCATCGTGGGAAATGGAAAACGGACTGATCAGCATTTGATCTATTTTAAAGGGGGCGCCGCATTCAAAAAAATGCAAGTGTTCAATTTTCCCAAGACTCGAGCAGGCCTCATAGGTCTTTTGTGTGATATATACAGGGAGTTTAAATCTACGGCTCAATATCCCGGCACCTTTTACATGATCAGAATGCTCATGGGTAATAATGATAGCCGTAAGATTTTCCGGACTGATATTCACGGCATTCAACCGGCGTTCAATTTCAATCCCTGAAAGCCCGGCATCAATCAGGATAGAACTATTGGCACAGGATACAAAAAGACTGTTCCCCTTGCTGCCGCTGGCAAGGGGACAGACACAAAAAGACTTATTTATCATCTTCTTTTGCGGCTTTATAACTCAGCTTTATCTTTCCATCTCTTGTGACATCCAGAACTTTTACAGAGATGACATCTCCTTCTTTAACTACATCTGTTACTTTTTTGACCCTGTAATTTGCCAGTTCTGATATATGGACCAGCCCGTCAGTACCTGTTTTAATATTTACAAAGGCACCAAAATCCATGATCTTAACAACGGTTCCTTGATAAATTTTACCAATCTCAGGATCAAGGGCGATATCCGACACCATTTTTAATGCAAGCGCCGCATCTTCTTCATTTTCAGCCGCAATTTTAACGATACCTTCATCATTTACCTCAATGACGGTATTGGTTTCTGCCTGAAGTGCCCTGATCACTTTTCCGCCAGGGCCTATGATATCTCTGATTTTATCGGACTTAATCTGAATACTGACAATTTTGGGTGCACGGGGAGAAACATCTTCTCTTGTTTCCTTAAGGGTTTCAAGCATTTTATTAAGAATGTGAATTCTGCCGCCACGGGCCTGGTTAAGGGCGGTTTCCATGATTTCCTTAGAAAGCTCTTTAATCTTAATATCCATCTGGAGAGCGGTAATCCCTTCTGCTGTTCCGGCCACCTTAAAATCCATATCACCGAAATGATCCTCATCTCCTAAGATATCAGACAGCACAACGGTTTTGTCTCCATCTTTAACAAGTCCCATGGCAATCCCGGAAACCGGTGCTTTGATGGGAACGCCCCCATCCATTAATGCCAGAATTCCGGAACAAATTGTTCCCATGGATGAACTCCCGTTAGACTCCAGGACCTCTCCCACCAGGCGGATGGTATATTCAAAATCTTCCTGAGAAGGAAGAACTTTTGCAATGGCCCGACTGGCAAGATTTCCATGACCGATATCCCTTCGGCTGGGACCGCCGGCACGTCTGACTTCTCCCACTGAAAAGGCAGGAAAATTATAATGAAGCATAAAGGCACGGGTTTCATTTCCCATCAGGGTTTCAACCCGTTGTTCATCCATACCAGCACCAAGGGTTAAAACACCCAGTACCTGGGTTTCACCCCGTGTAAACAGAGCGGAACCATGTGGCATCGGAAGATTCCCTACTTCGCAATCAATTTGTCTGATTTCATCAAAGGCTCTGCCGTCAATTCTTTTATTCTCTTTCAGGACGATGTCACGACTGACTTTTTTAACACATTTGCTAAAGGCTTCTTTGACTTCTTTTACCTGTTCAGGATAATTTTCAAAAAAATGTTCAACAACCTGTTCTTTTAAGGCGCTGAGTGCTTTCTGGCGCTCAATCTTTGTTTTTATCTGAACTTCCTTATGAATTTTTTCTGTTGCGTATTCACTCACTTTGGCTGCCAATTCTTCATCTCGGACAGCGGGTTCAAACAGCCGTTTTTCTTTTCCAAGGGCTTCCTTTAATTGAACCTGCAGATCAATGATGGGCTGCAAGGCTTCATGACCAAAAAAGATAGCATCCAGCATATCTTTTTCCGATACAATATCGGCGCCGCCTTCTACCATGACCACACCGGTTTTTGATCCGGCCACAACCAGCTCGATATCACTTTCTTCCATCTGCTCAATAGTGGGGTTGGCAATAAACTTGCCATCTATCCTGCCGACTTTAATACCGGCAATAGGCCCATCAAAGGGAATATCAGACATTTGTAAGGCCGCAGATGCACCCACCAGAGCAAGGGTATCCGGTTCATTGATTTTATCCATTGATAAAACCGTGGCAATAACCTGGGTCTCAAAATTATAGCCCTCCTCAAAAAGGGGACGGATGGGTCTGTCAATCAATCTTGCGGTCAGAGTTTCTTTTTCAGAAGGTCTGCCGATTTCACGCCTGAAATAATTTCCCGGGATTCTTCCTGCTGAATAAATTTTTTCCTGGTATTCAACCGTCAGAGGTAAAAAACTGATCTCCGGTTTTGGGTCTTTTGAAGCAACTGCGGTAACCAGTACCACGGTTTCTCCATATTGTACAATTACTGATCCTGATGCCTGTTTGGCAACTTTTCCCCCACGGATAGAGAATTCTCTTCCATTGATGGTTGTCTTAAATAATTTTTCCATAACTTCTCCTGTAATAAAAAAGGCAGCAAATTATAAGGAAATTTTTCAAAAATAATAAACCCGCATGTTTGCCATTAAATATAAACTTAATAGCAAACATGCGAACTTATTTAAAAAACTCCTTGAAAATTGCCGCCTGAATAATAAACCGGTTTTTGACTCACAACGTGTCAAAAACCGGCTGTTTAATAATAAACCGGTTTTTGACTCACAACGTGTCAAAAACCGGCTGTTTGTCATTGTTATCTTCTCAGTCCAAGTCTTTCAATTAAAGACCGGTATCTATTCACATCTTTTTTCTTAACATAATCCAGAAGATTTCTACGTCTGCCAACAAGGATCAACAGACCCCGTCTTGAATGATGATCTTTCTTATGAACTTTAAGATGCTCTGTAAGATAGCTGATACGGTGGGTTAAAATAGCAACCTGCACCTCTGGTGAGCCTGTATCAGACTCGTGGAGCTTGAATTTTTCAATCATCTCCTCTTTGTTTTCTGCCAATAAAACCACTTTAAAACTCCTTTGTCTGGAATAAATAAAACATGGTATGTGGCAATGATCCGATTTTTTATAGTTTCCCATCCAATATTCCATTCAGAAAAAGAAACTCAAAACAGATCATTATACCATTACAAATATGTATAACCTTTTAAAAATATCAGTTAGCTTAAAAAAACGCAACAATATTTATACTCCTGCCGGTTTTCATTTAATTGAATGATCGCCAGAAGGTCATTATGATTATCAATCACCTTGATGAATTGATCCGGTTTTGCCAAAGGGAGATCAAGCTCATTTATTGAAAGTTTCTGGCCGAATTTAATCTTTTGGGCAATGCGTTTATCCACCACAATTTTAGGCATAACCGCAAGACAATCCGATAAGGAAACGATTCTTTGTTCAACCGTCATTTTATCAAGTTTTTCAAGCGCATCCAATTGGATGGCATCTTCCAGTTTAAATGCACTGGATTGTGTTCGGCAAAGTTTTGAGAGATGGGCGCCGCACCCAAGTTTTTTCCCTATATCAAAGGCAAGGCTTCTGATATAAGTTCCTGAAGAGCAAAAGACTTCCATATCAACATTTGGCAACTCAATATGATTTATGGTGATGTCAAAAATTTCAATTCGCCTGGGTGGTTTTTGAATTTTCTTTCCCTGACGTGCCAGCTTATACAACGGCTGTCCGTTATGTTTCAAAGCGGAAAAGGCAGGGGGTACTTGACCCTGAACACCGATAAAAGAGTTTACAGTCTGTTCAATATCCTCGTTATTGAGAGAATCCATACTATTTTTTGAGGCTGTAAAAACTGTCTTACCTGTCAGATCATACGTATCCGTTTCAACGCCCAGACACACACGGGCAAGATATCTTTTGTGGCCGTCAAGAAAAAATCTGGATATCCGGGTTCCTTTATTAACGGCACAAAGTAACAATCCAGTGGCGAAAGGATCCAGAGTTCCCGTATGCCCAACTTTTTTTACACCCAAACTCTTTTTTACGCGAGCCACTACCCTGGCTGAAGAGATGCCTTCAGGCTTATGAACTGCTATAATACCATTTTTCATTTAATCTTGTTATGACGGCTGTTCGTCTGACGTATCGGTTGGAGGTGTACCGCTTACAGCGAATTTAATGAGTTCATCCATTTTGGCAGCTTTATCAAAGGAATCATCATGGACAAATTTTAACTCCGGCATGTATTTCAATCCTAATTCAGGTGCAATTCTTTTCTTAATAAATCCCTTGGAACTTTTAAATCCATCCAGGACCTCCGAAATTCGCTTTTTATCTCCAAAAACAGTAATATACACATGGGCTACCCGAAGATCAGGGGTCATTTTCACACCACTGATCGTAGCCATCTCAATCCTCGGATCCTGCATTTTTTTGCTTAAAAGATCCGTAATGGCATGTTGAATCTTGCCGCTGATTCTTTCCGCTCGTAAATAGGGTTTCATTTTTTAATTAATCTGCCTTGTATTTTCTTTCTTCGACCTCATAACACTCAATCACATCATCCACTTTGATGTCATTATATTTTTCAAGACCGATACCACACTCAAATCCCTGGGTCACTTCTTTGGCATCGTCTTTAAACCGCCGGAGTGATGATAATTGGGTATCACACTTAATAACCCCATCCCTTAAGAGCCTTACTTTCTTACCCCGGACAACTTTGCCTTCTGCAATATGGCACCCGGCAATGGTCCCCATTTTCGGAATGACAAATACATCCCGAACATCTGCCCGGCCGATAATGATCTCGTGGAAAGTTGACGGCATCAATCCATCCAATGCTGTTTTAATATCATCAATAACATTATAAATAATATCATAAAACCGCATATCCACATTTTCTTCCTTGGCAAGCGTTCGAATCTGAGGTGTCGGCCTGACATTAAATCCGATGATAATGGCATCTGACACAGATGCAAGCGCCACATCCGATTCATTAATAGTGCCGGTACCCGAGTGAACGATTTTGATATCCACTTCTTCTTTGGCCAGATCATTTAATGAATCATTCAAGGCTTCAATAGAACCGTGGACATCTGCTTTAACAATAAGTCTAAGTGCCTTGATTTCAGCAGATCCAAGATTTTCAAACATCTTTTCAAGATTGGCCCGGCTTTTCCTGGCCAGCTCCCTTGCTCTTTGTTTCTGCATCCTGTGACCGGCAATCTGTTTTGCATCCTTATCAGAAGCAACAGCAATAAATTCATCTCCGGCATTCGGTATACCATGCAAGCCAACGATTTCAGCAGGTATGCTCGGTCCTGCTTCATTAATCCTGTTTCCCGCATCATCTATCATTGCTCTGATGCGACCGGAATGAAGCCCGCAAACGACAGAATCTCCATCTTTCAAGGTTCCCTGTTTTACAAGGACGGTTGCCACCGCGCCACGCCCGGTGTCAAGCCGTGATTCAACCACATAACCACTTGCTTTTCTATCCGGATTTGCCTTGAGTTCCAGAACCTCGGATTGTAATGAAATCATTTCAAGAAGTTCCTCTATACCCTCCCCGGTCTTTGCAGAAACTTTAACAAAAATAACATCTCCGCCCCACTCTTCTGCAAGCAGATCAAGTTCTGAAAGCTCTCTCATAATTCTGTCAGGGTCAGCCCCGGTTTTATCCATTTTATTAACAGCAACCAAAACCGGTACACCTGCGGCCTTTGAATGATTGATCGCCTCTATGGTCTGGGGCATCACCCCATCATCTGCCGCAACGACAAGGATAACGATATCTGTAATCTGTGCCCCTCTGGATCTCATTGCGGTAAACGCAGCATGCCCGGGAGTATCAAGGAATGTAACTTGTCCGCCATTGGGTGTTTTGACATTATAGGCACCAATATGTTGCGTAATTCCACCCGCTTCACCACTGGTAATCTTAGATTTCTTGATTACATCCAAAAGCGACGTCTTTCCATGGTCAACATGACCCATGATGGTGACAACCGGTGCTCTTCCGATCAATTTATCTTCATCATCATCACCATTTTCAATATTTAAAAGGGTCTCTTCTTCAAAAGATGCTTTTTCCACCTCAAAGTCGAATTCAGTCGCAACCAGCACTGCCGTATCAAAATCAATGGTCTGATTCACCGTTGCCATAACCCCCATACCCATCAATTTGGCAATCATCTCATTGGCTTTAATCCCCATGCGTTTTGCAAGTTCGGAAAGTTCAATCGCTTCATCAATCTTAATGCGCCTTTTTATCGCTTTTGGTGTTGTAATCTGAGTTTTCTGAAAATTTCCCTTTTTCCCTCTTATATCCTTTCTACCCCGTTTTTTTCTGCCACGACCACCCTTGTATAACGCATCCCCTTCAATCACGGATTTTCTCTTACGCTGTTTTCTTTTCACGGCAGGCTTGTCTTCACCAAAGACAACTTTTCTTTTTTCTTTTTTACGTTTCCCTGTATCGATTTCACCGGGCACGAGGATATCACCTGACGGAGCAGCTATTTTCGGTTTCGCCGGGGAAGAGGATAGGACACGTTCTTTCTTTTTAAACGGTTTTTTCTTTGGAATATCCTTGGTCTCTCTTCTCGTATTAATCCGTTTTCTATCCTTGCCAGGCTTGGGTTTTCTCAAATTTTCAAGCACGGAAGGATCCGCTATTTTAACAATCTTAGCGGGGATTGATTTTTTCTTTTTCTTTTTGACTTTTTTCTCTTTATCTTCAGAAACAACCGGCTCAGCTTCCTGTGCAATGTTCTCTTTTCCTTTCTTTTCAACAACAGGTTCAATAGGTTTTTCGAGCTTGGGTTCTTTTTTCTTTGCAGAAGGGATTATTACCTTTTCAGGTTCGATGATTTCAGGTTTCTCTATCTTTACTGGTTTGATGATCTTAGCAGGCTGATCTTTTTTACTCTTTGGTTTTGGTTTATTTTTTTTAGGCGCAGATTCAGATTTTTCTTTATCCGCCTTTGGAGCACCATCTGATGATGGTACCTTTATCTCTTCCTCTGCTACAGGCACTTTCTTTTTAGCATCGACTTTCTGTTCTGATTTTTCCTCCACCTCTTTTTCTGTCTCTGCCTCAACTTCCGACACAACAACTTCTCCAGCTTCACCTTCCACTTCCGCTTCCTGCCTTCGCCTGCGAATGACAGATGGTTTTACCTTAACATCAGTCTTTTTTTTATCTTTTCCCAAAAGGCTTTTTTTAATTGCGCTAACAGCACTATCTTCCAGAGAACTCATATGGCTTTTAACGTCAATCTTCAATTTATTCATTTTATTAAGAAGCGCTCTGTTCGTCATATTCAGATCTTTAGCCAACTCATATACTCTGACCTTCGCCATTTGTTGCCCCCAAGTAAGTCTCTTTTTTTATTCTTTGTCGCCTGCTACCCGTTGTTACTTAACCGTTAACTATCTTCACCTTCTTGGATCTCTTCATCACCTTCCGGTTCTGAATCCTGGTTTTCTTGCCTTAATTCCTCTTCCAGAATAACTTTTGCTTCTTCAATCAATTTTCCAGCTTTTGATTCACTGAAATTAGATATGGATACAATATCTTCAATGAGTGCTTCAGATATATCCACAAGAGAAGAATACCCGCCTTTGAAAAGCACTTCTGCCTTTGACAGTCCTATCCCTGTAAGTTTCATCAGGCTGTCATATCCTTCTTTTACTTCTCGACTGTATTCCTCTTCACTTGTGATCTCTAAGTGCCAGCCGGTAATTTCACAGGCAAGAGAAACATTCTGTCCCCCCTTGCCAATGGCAATGGAAAGGTATTCATCATTCACAATGACTTCCATGGATTGATTATCTTCATCAATAATCACTCTGGCAATTTCGGCAGGAGACAAAGCATTACAGACAAATCTTGCTATATCCGGATTCCATTGAACAATATCAATTTTTTCACCCCGAAGTTCCTGTACAATATTCTGGACCCGATTTCCTTTCATCCCCACACAGGCGCCTACCGGATCGACATCTGAATCTATCGAAGATACAGCAATCTTAGCCCTGATACCGGGAGCCCTTGCAGCACCGCGCAGGGTTACAATCCCTTCTGCAACTTCCGGAACTTCCGTTTTAAACAATTCAACTAAAAATTGTGGATGTGATCTGGATAAAATAATCTGTTCACCCTTTGATTCTTCTAATACATCCAGAACATAAGCCCTGATTCTATCGCCGCGCTTGTAATTTTCTTTTGGCATCTGATCTCTGGGCCTTAAAACAGCCTCTGTTTGTCCCAGATTGACAATAATGCTGCCTCTGTCAAATCGTTGAACAATGCCATTAATAATTTTACCCTTTTTATGAATAAAATTCTCATAGACAGCGTTTCTTTCCGCTTCCCTCATCTTCTGAATAATAACCTGCTTGGCTGACTGAGCAGCAATTCGACCAAATTCTTCTGTATCGATCCGAATACCCAGACTGTCTCCAATCTCGCACTCAGCATCATATTCATATCCTTCTTCAAGGGTCAGCTCACTGTCAGAATACTCAACGTCTTCTACGACCTCTTTAAAATGGAAAACCTCAACCTCACCACTCTTCTCATTATAGTGAACCTCAATATCAGCTCTGGGTCCGATTTTCTTTCTGGCCGCTGAAATAATGGCCTCTTTCAGGGTATTAATAAGAATTCCCGGCTCAATACCTTTTTCACGGCTTACCTGATCAATAACCCTTTTAATATCTGTGATAAACATACTTACGCGTTCTCCATATTACTGACCTGCAAGTATTGCTTTACTGATCACATGGTCTGATATCTCAACCCTTTTCCCATCAATAGCAATCACAACAGAATCATCATTAATTATTTCAAGAATTCCGGTAAAATTTTTTTGGTTTTCAATCAACTCGTTTGTCACTATTTTTACTCTCTCACCCTTGAAACGATGAAAATCCTCTTTTTTATTCAAAGGCCGATTGGGTCCGGGAGAAGAAACCTCAAGCCGGTAGTTGCCGATATTCTCTATATGAATATCAATTAAATCTGAAAGCTGGCGACTCACATGAACACAATCAGCCACTGTTATACCGCCAGGCTTATCCAAAAAAAGACGGACAATCTTTTCCCGATCGCTATTAACAAGCTCTAAATGAACAAGTTCAAAGTTTTCAGCCTGACACAATGGCAGCGTAACTTCTTTAATTTTTTCAATTAACCTGTTGTTGTCTTTCTTCAACCTAACACCCATATCATACAGCCTTAAACACTTCTCTTTTTATCACCCTCAAATACAAAAACGGGCAGATGCCCGTTCCTAAGTATAACATTAACAAAATCTTCACCAACTAAAATCAATGGTTCAGATCATATCTTAACTCCAATAAATGGAACCATCTGCCATCCTTCCTTTTAAAGCCTCTTAAAGCCTTTTAAAGATGGAGCGGGCAACGAGACTCGAACTCGCGACATCAAGCTTGGGAAGCTTGCACTCTACCAGCTGAGTTATGCCCGCATTAGCGGTGCAATATACCAAGGCCTATTAGGTTTGTCAATAACACTTTTACCCGGGCAACGCGGTATTAAAAATGATGGCTGCTATCTTCTTTCCGGATTATTTCGGCAGATCTGCATTAAACTGATCCAGAATCATTTTTGAAATATTGACATGCAGTTTTTTGATGTTTTTTTCTTTCAAGGTTTTGCTTGCTGATCTGTAAACAACCCGAAAAGACAATGACTTTTTATCTTCAGCCAATGGTTGACCTTCAAACACATCAAAAAGAAAAATATTTTCAATTAATGATTCTTTTTTAAAAATAAGTTCAACCTGTTTCAAGATTGCCCCAACCGTCACAGCTCTGTCCACGATAATCGTAATATCCCTTGAAATGGAAGGAAATTTTGGCAGCGGCTCAGCAGTAACTGATTTTGGGAGCAGGTCCTGTATGGCATTAAAATTAAAATCAAAAATAAATACATCCTGTTTTAATCCATAATTTTTTAAAACTTTTTCATCGATTTTTCCCAGAGTACCCATGAGGGTATCTCCGGATTTGACAACGGCTGCATATCCGTCTTTATAATAAGGACAGGAGTCATCTTCAATTTTTTCGAAAACAATATTCGCAATCATGAGCTCTTCAAAAAGGCCCTCAACCGCACCTTTCAAATCAAAAAAATCAATATTACTCTTTTTTGAATACCAGGATGACGCAGATCGGTTACCCGTGATCAGGCCCGCAATCATTTCCTTTTCCTCAGGCAAAGATCCCTTTTGTGTGGCAAAGAAAATCTTACCGATTTCAAAAAGCTTTAGTGTGATAGACTGCTGGGAAATATTTCTTTTCATTGTCTCAAGAAGCCCTGGAATAAGGGAACTCCTTAAAACCGACATCTGATCTGAAATCGGGTTTAAAATAGTTTCAACCTGTCGTCTTTTATCATTATCGAGCAGGGTTAATCTGTCACATGAATTTTCATTAATAAAATTATAATTGATGGCTTCGAAAAAAGAAAATCCCGTCATTATCTGCCGGATTTTTTCCCGGAGAACAATCTTTTTATCCAAGAGCCTGCCTTGGGCTGGAACCAGAGGATAACTTGTCTGGATATTGTTATATCCCCAAAGCCGGGCCACTTCTTCGGAAAGATCTTCCGGTCTTGCCACATCTACCCTGAAAGAAGGTATGCCGACTTTAAGCCGGGTATCATCTGTCTTCTCAACTTCAAATTCCACTGATTCCAAGATCTCTTTAATTGCATCTGCGTCTAAATCCGTACCCAATCGGATATTCAAAGCATCTGTATTCAAATCAATCTCAAGAGGAACCGCTTTGTTCGGATATTCATCAATAATATCTTTAGTAATGGTCGCATCACAAATTTGCGCCATCAGGGAAACTGCCCTGTTTAATGCCTTGACGGTTCCTTCAGGATCAATCCCCCGTTCAAACCTGTGAGACGCATCGGTTGCAATACCGATTTTCTTTGCCGTTTTTCTGATGGATACCGGGTTAAAATATGCGCTTTCGACAAGTACTCGAGTGGTGGCATCTGAAATCTCAGAATTTTCACCGCCCATCACCCCGGCCAGTGCCACAGGTCTTTCACCATCACAAATCATGAGCATATCAGATTCAAGCATATGTTCTTTGCTGTCAAGCGTCGTAAAATTTGTATCACTGCCTGCTCTTTTGACAATGATCACCCCTTTTGCGACCTCATCGAAATCAAAGGCATGAAGGGGCTGTCCCATTTCCATCATGACAAAATTTGTAATATCAACCACATTATTGATGGGCGTAAGCCCTATGGATTCAAGTCTTTCCTGGAGCCAGAAGGGTGAGGGTCCGATTTTAACATCAAATAAAAGTCCGGCAGAATATCTTGGGCAAAGATCAGGATCAATGATCTGAACTTTTGCATACTCATGGATGGATTTATTTCCAATTTTATCTGTTGGCAGCTTAAAATCAGGAAGCTTTACCTTCGCTTTTGGTTCCATAAACGCCCCTGCTTCACGGGCCACACCAATTATACTCAGACAATCGGGTCTATTGGGAGTCAAATCAATTTCAAATACCGTATCAGAAACTTTCAACGCTTCATCAAGAGGGGTTCCAGAAAGAAAATCACCCTCAAGATCCATAATACCTGCGGCATCTGTATTGAGTTTTAATTCGGCGGCACTGCATAACATACCAGCGGATACTTCTCCCCGAAGTTTACCCTTTTTAATTTTCAGATCTCCGGGCAATACCGCTCCTGGAAGTGCGCACGGCACAAACATACCTTCCCGTACATTGGGTGCACCACAGACAATCTGAATCTGTTCATCCCCGCCCGCATCAACCTTACAGACAGAAAGCTTATCTGCATTCGGGTGTTTTTTTACTTCATTGATTTTGGCAACAACAATATGGTTAAGATAATCATATCTTTCTTCAACTGCATCAACCTCAAGACCTGCCATTGTCAATTCTTTAGCAATCACGGAAGGTTCAAGATCAATACCAATATATTCTTTTAACCAGCTTAAACTGACTTTCATATCAAAACTGCCCCAGGAAGCGCACATCGTTTTCATAAAATTTTCTGATGTCATCAATACCATATTTGAGCATGGCCATACGCTCGATACCAACACCAAAAGCAAATCCCGTATATTTATCCGTATCATAGCCGACATTTTCAAAAACAGCCGGATGTACCATCCCGGAACCCAACACTTCGAGCCACCCCGTTTTTGAACAGATTCGACATCCTTTTCCCTTACACATAACGCAGCGGATATCAACTTCAGCGCTCGGTTCGGTAAACGGAAAAAAACTGGGCCTGAATCTTAAAGAGGTGTCTTTATCGAAAAATTGATGAACAAAGGTGGTCAGAATCCCTTTTAAATCACCAAAAGAAATGTTTTTATCTACCATAAGCCCTTCGATTTGATAAAACATGGGCGTATGCGTAATATCTGAATCACACCTGAAAACCTTTCCCGGTGAAATAATTCGAACCGGTGGCTTGGTCTTTTCCATCACGCGGGGCTGCGACGGAGACGTATGCGTTCTTAAAACAATATTTTCCGACACATAAAAGGTATCCTGCATATCTCTTGCAGGATGGTATTTGGGGATATTCAAAGCCTCAAAATTATAATAATCCGTTTCAACTTCCGGACTTTCGGCAATATCAAACCCAAGTCTTAAAAAAATATCAGATATTTCTTTGGCCACCTGGGTTATCGGATGAAGAGAACCTCGCAGGATCGATCGTCCCGGAAGGGTCACATCAATACCTGTAATCTTTTTATCATCAACCGCCTCAAGTTTTAAAAATGCGGCCTTAACGGCTTTCTCAAGCTTTCCTTTAAGAATATTAGCATTCTTACCGGCACTGGGCCGCTCATCCTCGGGAAGAGAAGAAATATTTCTCAAAAATTTTGTGAGTACGCCCTTTCTGCCAAGATATTTAACGGAAAGCTGTTCAAGCTGCTCCGAATCGACGGCTTTCTCTATGCTTTCAAAGGCTTGTTTTTCAATATCGATAATACTATGCAAAATACCCTCACAAATCGTTTAATCCAGTTAAACTTTTGTATTGGCAAGTGACGCCAACTGGGAAAAGGCGGCTGGATCAGAAATAGCAAGATCCGCCAGTACCTTGCGGTCTAATTGGCTGCCTAACGATTTAAGACCATTCATTAGCTTGCTGTATGACAGGCCATTCATTCTTGCTGCCGCATTGATTCTGACGATCCAAAGCCGCCTGAAATCTCTTTTACGCACTCTTCTGTCCCGATACGCATACATCAATGCCTTATCAACGGCATCGGCAGCGGTGCGGTATAATTTACTTCTTCCGCCTCTAAATCCTCTTGCAAGCTTAAGCACCTTATTCCTACGCCTTCTTGCTTTAAATCCTCTTTTAACTCTCATTTTGTCAAACTCCTCTATTCTCTATAAATCAAATTCTTAATAATTTTGATCCGGATGTTATCTATCCATTGGGTAACAAACGTCTGACCTCTTTCATGTTATCCTGATCAATCATTTGATCTAATCTATAAGACCTTTTTCTCTTTGTGGTTTTTTTGGTTAATATATGGCTGGCATGGGATTTTCTAAATTTATATTTCCCTGACCCTGTTTTTTTAAACCGCTTGGCAGCTGCTCTGCAAGTTTTAATCTTAGGCATTTTTATCTTCTCCTGTATTACAATTTCTAAAAAAAAGATGGCAGTATACAATTAAGAAAGTACAATATACCACCATATATTTACTATGTGTTTAAAAAGCAGTCTTGCTGTTTTAAAAAGTAATTTAGATTATTTAGGTCCTAAAAGCATAGTGATAACGCGGCCTTCAAACTTGGGCTCTTGCTCGACCTGCGCAATCTCTTCAGTCATGGCAACAATTTTCTCCAAAACCGCGCTGGCCTGCTCTTTGAGTTTGAATTCCCTTCCTCTGAAAACCAGCGTAACTTTAACCTTATCTTTTTTACTGATAAATTTTTCGATATGCCTGACTTTGGTTTCAAGGTCATGGTCACC
The DNA here is from genome assembly GCA_019314105.1 of Deltaproteobacteria bacterium. Classification (GTDB taxonomy): domain Bacteria; phylum Desulfobacterota; class Desulfobacteria; order Desulfobacterales; family Desulfobacteraceae; genus Desulfobacula. The sequence continues at coordinate 3,956 of JAFCZY010000012.1, read as the reverse complement.
TGTTTTTGGCCGTACCTTTATTTCCTTAATCTGAAACCCTTTCTGTCTTCTTTTAGCTCCCTGCTTTTGTTTGGTCAGTTCATACTTATATTTTCCAAAATCCATTATCTTGCAGACAGGGGGATTTGCATCCGGTGAAACCTCAACCAAATCAAGGTTTTCTTCACCTGAAACTTTCAATGCCTCTTCAATCGGCATAATCCCTATCTGCTCACCGTCAGAGCCAACAACCCTCACCTGACTGGCCCTGATCCCTTTATTCACATTTGTCCGATCCTGTCTTCCTTGCTTAGCTATTTTCGCACCTCCTGCACCACACGATCCTAATATTTATCTTTGATAGAATAAGCATAACCCTGCGATTATAATGGCTTGCCTAAAAAAATGCAAGTATTATTATTTTGAAATCCGCTGTTTTTTCTGATCGAGCGTATATGTTTCCAAATAACTGTTTTTCCAATATAAATTATCCTCTTTATTAAAAAAATTATAAAAAAGATCAAGACTTTTTTGGCGCAACACCCCAGGGACAATTTCAATCTCACATTTTTGATACAAAAAAGGGAGTTTTTTTAAATCACATGTTGTCCCTCCCCCCATGGGGTCTTCATAAGCATATACTATTTTTTTTATGCCGGACAGGATGATGGCACCAAAACACATCAGGCAGGGCTCCATGGTACAAAAAAGGACTGATTTCATAGGATCAAATTTCACATCACCTGTTTCAAGATATTTCAACGCCCTGATCTCAGCATGATCGATTTCATTGAAAACCGGTTTTTCTTGAGTTGTTCCCTGCCTTGAGCCACTTGCAATTACCTTCCCCGTTTGCACAATCACACATCCCACCGGGAACTCACCCTTATCAAATGCTTTTTGGGCTTGTTCCAATGCCAACCCCATGTAATATTCGTACGCCACTTTAAATCATCTCTCCTAAATGAAATAACCCTTTACAAAGCCTGTTTCATATGCGTAATTACAAATCTATATTGCATTTACCTTGCTTTTTTGATACCTGTTGTACTTTATTTAGATTTCAAAAATTATTCAATACTAAATTTATGAAAGCAAAAAAGAAACCATACACAAAAAAAGACGCTTTGAATAAAAATCTTTGTATCCGGGAACAATTTCAAATCAGGGAGGAAAGCTTTCTTTCCGAATATGGTACCTTAAGTGCCACTGCAAAAAGACGAAATAAAGAAAAAAATATCTGCAATATCAGAACGCCTTTCCAACTTGACAGGGACTGTATCGTCTATTCAAATTCCTTTAGACGGTTGAAATACAAAACACAGGTTTTTCTTTCTCCTCTGGGAGACCATTATCGGACCCGACTCACCCATACCCTTGAAGTGGCACAAATTTCGAGAACTATTGCAAGAGCCATGCGTCTTAATGAAGATCTTGCCGAAGCCATTGCACTGGCTCACGATCTGGGGCATCCGCCATTTGGCCATGGCGGTGAAAGCGCTTTGATCGAAATTCATTCACCCCATTTTGCTCACGCTTATCAAAGCTTAAGAGTGGTGGATTCCCTTGAAAACAAAGGGAAAGGCCTTAACCTGACCTGGGAAGTCAGAGACGGTATTTTAAAACACTCCAAAGGATTTGGCAATATCATTCCGGCAAGCCCCGGGGAAACCGCCATTACACTCGAAGGAAGAATTGTCAGAGTAGCGGATATCATTGCCTATTTAAATCATGATCTTGACGATGCATTAAGAGCCAAAGTTATCTCTCCAGCAGATGTCCCGGATATCTGTATTAAAAAACTGGGAAAAACACACTCCCAGAGAGCCAGCATTATGATTGAGCGGCTGGTGTATAACAGTGGGCCCCAAAATGGTAAATTCATCCTTGATATGGGAAAAGATACCTTTCATGCCATGACCATATTACGCAAATTTTTATATGATAAAGTCTACCGTTCGCCAGGCGTTCATAATGAGTTTATAAAAGCTAAAAAAATAGTTGTCGGTCTTTATAGTTATTTTTTAAATAATCCTGACGCCCTGCAAAAAGAACTGGAAAAAATGGAAATGGCCCCATGGGATTCTTCAAAGAACTCCTTTAAACGGTCTGTTTGTGATTTGATCGCCAGTATGACCGACCGGTACGCCATGAATCTATATTCCAAAATTTTCCTTCCCAACCCCCTGATCTAACGATAATCAGCCATGACAGATAAAATATTTAACCCTATTGCAGCCCTTTACAATGCCATGGATAAAACATGGAACAAAATTGCTGCCAGCTACCATTTCAAATGTAACGGATGTGAAGATAATTGTTGTAAATCCCTTTTTTTTCACCATACGTATATCGCCTGAAAATTTACTGCCCTGTTAATGAAGACGGCCGATGTCTTCTATACTCCTACAGGCCAATGATCTGCAGGCTTCACGGGCTGCCCCATGAACTGAGCAGACCCGGTTTCAACCCTGTCAAAGGAGCGGGCTGTGATGCGGGTTTGTTTGATGATAAAACTTACATCAAATTTGACAGGACCCCTTTTTATCAACAAATGGCCCAAATAGAGATGACGTTTCGACAGGACTTAAACAAAACCGGCAAAATAAAAAAGACCGTTGCTCAAATGCTGATTTCACAATAAAATTCAAGGGGACTTCATCATTTTTCAGGAAAAAATTAAAATAAAAGATTCCTATAAAGCCTTGAAACTGCATCAGGATCTTTTTAATATTTTTTCAAATCTTCTGGAATCCATCAAATACCCGGACCTCAAGTTAAGACTGAAGGAACTTGGCAAACGGGTTGACCAATTTACAATTTCAGTATTAAGCAGGCTGGATAACCTTGAGTATGTCCTTGACATCATCTCCTTTCTGAATGAACAAATCACCTGTCAAATTATTCAATCAGCCGAAAAAACCCTTATTGAAAAATGGAATCGGCCAAAAACCACACCATTTTGCTGGATAAGCATGGGAAGTGACGCCAGGCAGGAGCAGGTGATTAGAACCGATCAGGACAATGCGATCATTTATGCAACTCCTGTCACCGCCGACAAAACAGAGACCGATCTTTTTTTTAAACAATTATCAACTATTGTGGTTGAAGATCTTGCGGCATTTGGGTTTAAAAAATGTATCGGTAATGTTATGGCAGTAAACCCTGTCTGGCGAAGATCTATTTACAATTGGATGGCTGCCCTGGATGAATGGGTGGGATCATCAGAACCCGCCGACGTTCGAAAGCTCACTATTCTGCTTGATTTCAAGGCAATCTACGGCGACCTGACTCTGGCTGAAAAGGTGCATTCCCGTGTTTTTGAATTGTTCGGTCAAACCATCAGTGTCAGCCATTATCTCACAAGGGATGACAAATTATTCAAATCACCAAAAACGCTATTCGGCAGGATCAGGACGTATCGAAGCGGATCCTGTAAAGAATGCTTTAACCTGAAAACATCAGCTCTGGCACATTTGATAAACGGCATCCGAATCCTGGCCGTTAATAACTGGATTAAAGAACCCTCAACCCTTGAAAGGATGACACGGTTAAAAGAGAAACAGGTGATTTCTTCTACAGAATACACCACCTATAAATCAGCATTTACCCTGTTGATGAAAATGAAAATAACCCATCACTTTCTTGAAAAAAAAAGCGCCCCGCTTCCTAATAATTGTATTGATCTGTCCCGGTTAACTCCCTCTCAAAAAAAAGAACTGTCACAGGCACTGGAAGCAGTAACGATACTGCAAAAAAAAATTAATAAACTATATAATGTAGTATGGATGAATTTTTTTAACTAAGCAAAAAGGCGGAGAACACTCATGGACGATTCTTATCATTCTTTTTTTAAATTATTTGCAAAAGTGAGCAAAAAAATCCATTCCGGTCGTGAGGTTGCAGATATTCTAAAATGTATTGTTGAAAATATAACAGAGATCATGTCGGCCAAGGGATGTATTTATTGGATTTTA
>JAFCZY010000210.1 GCA_019314105.1 Deltaproteobacteria bacterium | reverse complement strand
ATCACTGCGTATTTCCAGACCCACATAACCTCGCTGAAGAATGTCAATACACCCTGACATGGCAGCCAGATGAATCCCTTCCCGGGTGCTTCCGGTTCGGTCATCAACCATATCCGTCTCAAGTGCCTGGCTGAAAAAGTCCCAGGAACGTTCTCTTGCCTGCCGTGCTTCAATCCAGGCATGAATGACCAGTGCCAGGGATGACCCGTTTGTAGTTCGGTTTAAATAATAGTTGATATTTTTTGGGATTAAATCCTTGTCAAAAGTATAATTAAGACGTTTAAACATCTTTCTTAACGTTTCAGCACTGAAAAGATATAAAAGCATTAAGACGTCTGCCTGTTTGCAGAGTTTATAGTTATTGGTGCTGTCCCCCTCCTTTTCAAGAATCCTGTCAAGACGTCGAATATTCCCATATTTTTTTTTATAACCGTCCCAGTCAAATTCTTTTAAATTTTCATATCCTTCAAATTGGCTGAGTATTCCACCTCCATGGAATACGAGTCTCATCCTTCGACTTATTTTTTTCCATTTTTCAAGTTCTCTATCTTTCACTTCAAGCTTTTTTCTTAAAGATTCCCAGTCCTGTTCGGAAATAACGTGTTGAAGATTTAGTGCCTGGTCCATAACAAATACGACCATTAAATTCGTATAGGCATTATTGTTCAGACCTGGTTTGTCTGCTCCGGGATAAGCATCATGATATTCATCAGGGCCCATCACACCCATGATTTCGTATCGGTCAAATTCAGGTTTATAGGTTGCCATGCTTGCCCAGAACCGTGCGATTTCTATGATGATTTCACCACCGTAAAAGGATAAGAATTCGATATCATGGGTAATTTGAAAATACTGCCAGATATTGTAAACAATGGCATTATTGATATGGTGCTGCAGATGGGTGTGATCCGGAAGCCAGCGGTTTGATTCAGGGTTGAGATGCATCTGCTGGGTCTCCTCTCTGCCGCTGCTTCCGCTCTGCCATGGATACATGGCACCTTTGCAGCCTGCCTTCCTGGCTGCACGCCGGGCTTCTTCAAGTCGTCGGTAACGATACATGAGCAGGGTTCTTATAATTTGAGGCGCCCGGTAATTAAAGAATGGGAAAATAATCATTTCATCCCAGAATATATGTCCTCTGTAGCCTTCACCATGCCAGCCACGGGCCGGCATGCCCACGTCAATGTCCAGGGAATGGACTGAAGAGGTTTGTAGTAAATGAAAAATATACAATCTGATAATTTTTTGTGTATATTGCTCAATATCACGATTGTCCAGTTCAAGAGTGACATCGAATTTGCGCCATAAAAGTTCCCAAGCTGTAACATGGGATTTTAATAAACTATCAAAACTTTCAACATCATTTGCAATAGTATTTTTCACTTCTAACAGGCATTCAGAAATACCTGTATCCCGGGATGTATAGATACAGATCAGCTTTTCCACTGTAAGATCATCCCGCTTCTTCACATCTACAATAGAATGTCTGGCAACATATCCACCGGGTTTGTCAGCTGGAACAGATTTAATAGCAGCCAGGTTCTTTTGAAGAAAGATGTTGGTTCTTGCACCCATTGCAATAGCAATGCATGACTGATTGGTGTGCATTTTTAACACCATACTTTTTTCGTCAATGTGACGGGACTCAACCAGATCAAAATGTTGCTTGCTCAAATCCCGATAGCGTTTAACCCCCCGGTTTGTCACCCTGCCATCCAGAGCAGAACAGATCTCTATTTTACCTTCCCAGTTCAGAGGCGTGATAATGGTTTTCAGTGCAGCCCGGTGCACTTGATCTCCATGGACAAATGAGTGTTGACAAATACGTGTTTCTCTATTTTTTTTATCCCGAAAGCATATGGTGCGGATCAGCACCCCTTTTTTTATAATAAGGGATTGTCTATAAAAAAGAATTTTTACATTTTTGATTTGAAACCATTCCTCTCCAGGGATGCGGAAATTGAGACATAGCCAGTTGGGAAGATTAACCAGATCTTCATTCTCAACGATTCTACCGGCGATTTCAGTCTTAAGCCGGTTATACCCTCCGGCAAGATAGGTCCCTGGATAATGCACATCATCAGCCGTTGCTTCAGGGGCAGCACCTCTGGTAACAAAATATCCGTTTCCCAAGGCGCACATTGCTTCCCGCCGTCCTTCATCTTCAGGGTCAAACCCTAAATATATTTGATCCCAGCTAGCCTCTTTTCCCATGCCTGCCTCAATTTCAGAAAGATCGTCAACTACCAGGTGGGCTCCTTTTTGTTTCAGTTTTTCTGCCTGATCTGTACGATTAACACCGATAACCATTCCAAAACCACCTTTTCTGCCAGCTTCCACACCGGAAAGCGCATCCTCCACCACCACACATCTATTTATATCAACATTCAGTTTTTTGGCCGCTTCCAGAAAGATGTACGGTTCAGGTTTGCCGGGAAGGCCAAGACTGTCAGAGATAATCCCATCAATCATGACATCAAACAAATTTTCAATGTCTGCGATTTTAAGAATTTTATCACAGTTTTTGCTTGAACTGACAATGGCTGTCTTAAATCCGTTTTTTTTCAGTTGACGAATAAGATCAATGGTGGATTTATAAACCTTCACCCCCATATTTTTCAGTAAATAAGAAAAAAATTGATTTTTCCGGTTGCCCAGCCCATATAGGGTGTCCTTATCAGGCGCATCATGGGCAGACCCATAGGGGATATCAATATTGCGAGAGGCAATAAAGGCTTTAATCCCTTCGATGCGAGGTTTTCCATCCACATATGTTATATAATCATCCTTAAGGTCAAAGGGGATATAATTATCTGCGCCGTTCTTTTTTTTTAAATATTCGTCAAATGTATTCTTCCAGGCAGTTGCATGGATATCTGCTGTTCGGGTAACCACACCGTCCAGATCAAATAGAACAGCATCATACAGTTCAGGATTAATGACTTGTTCTTTGGTTGGCATAAAAAAGATCCTTATCTGATCCAGTAAAAATTTGAATGAATATTCAAAAAGCAACTATCATACCATTACTGCATAAAAGCATTAGCACCTGGAATGTTGAAACGTCAAAAGGACTAATGGTTTATGTGCGAATCGTATTTTGATATATCCCAATAAAAAATTAAAAGATCTCCATTAAAAAAGATAATGGCGTCACTTTTTTTTACAAGATGTAAAAAGTGGTGGTAAACCAAAACAGGAGCAATAATATGAGTATAGTTAATTTATATAGATTTGTCTATCGGTAATTTTTAATAAGAGGAGAGACGGGAAAGTGTCTGATGCGGTAATGATCGATTATTTAAAAATTTCATCAAACGTTAGATTGTATGACGAAATATGATATTTTAATGCAGACATCCCGATTAAGGAAGAAGATGAGTATGGAATGTGCTGAATGGGGATGGCAGAAAATTCAGCTTTAATATTTTTTTCTTTTGATCCCTCCGGCATCCGGTCGTTGCAGATCAGTCCCTTTATCTCAATATTCAATGAATTGAGCTGATCAAGGATACGTCTGGTTTCAGCTACAGACAGAACATCCTGGTTGAATACAGCAAAGAAATTTGATTTTTGAGGGTTTTCAAAAGCATCCTTAAGTGCCTGGTGGTCGGATTTGATTTCCCGAATTCTGGACAAGACTTTATCCCGTTCAAATTCCTTCCCGGCAAATTTAATTCTGGAGATAATTTCTTTTCGTTTATAAATTTCCAATCGTAGTTTTTCAAGCTGATCAATCCATGTCAATGAAAGGGAGGGCAGGTTAAAAAACCTTAAAGACAGCGCTGTCGGCGGCATGTCAATGATCAGATAATCATATTTCTTATATTTAATTTGAAGATTCATAAATGCTGTGACCAATGCATATTCTTCCATGCCGGGGGAGAATTTTAAAATATCAAAATAATTGTCCAGGTTAAAGGCTGTCAGGTAGGTATAGCTGTTTTTAACTTTCTGGGCGGTTTTCTTTAAATACTGCTTGATTTCTTTATCTCGGTCAATTTGGAGGACTTCAAGGCAAGGGCCTATTGTGCAGGCTTTGTCAGAAAAATTCGTTTCAAAAATATCCGACTGGTTGTGGGCATCATCAAAAGATGCCAGGAGTACTTTTTTACCTTTCTCCATCAGCACCAGTGATAAAAGTGCCGATGCCGTGGATTTTCCGGTTCCGCCTTTTCCCAAAAAGAATACTGTTTGAAGTTCAGTCATGATTTTTATCCTATATCAAATACGGAAAACAGCCTGGATAATGGAAAACAGCCTGGATAATGGTTCATTGGCTGTGTCCACCCTTTCAAGAAGTAAGATCAAATCCTTTTCCATCAAAGGGAGAAGATCCATACAGATCTGCACGGGTGGGGACGGCATCCCAATGAATGTTCCCTGTACTAGAACAGCAAAGATATATTCCAATTCTTCTTGTTCCGCCTCTATAGTTCCAACCGCCTTGTTTCGCGCCACTTCATCAGCCACCTGCCAGAAGCCTGCAAAACAGGTTTTAATTTTTTTAAGTATATCAAGGAGAGATGTTCTCGGTCTGATCATTTTACCCTGAATATTTTTCGGTCAAAATCAATTCGTTTCTGGGATGGAAAATAATAGTATACTGCGTACAGGGCCATCAATACGATGGCGGTAGCATAAAATCTGGGGAAATCACATAAAACAGCCGCAAAAGCAAAATACGGTGTAATCAATGATATCCATAAAATTTTTTTTTGAAAAGATAAAAATTCTTTAGCCGGAACCTGGGTTTTCTCCCGCATGGAATGGGCAAAAAGGGTT
>JAFCZY010000209.1 GCA_019314105.1 Deltaproteobacteria bacterium | reverse complement strand
CAAATATCTGAAATGATTAAGACGGCAAATTGTTTGAATGAGGAACGAATGAATTTTTGCCGTCCAATGAAAGATATTTGAGAACTTTCAAAAATCATTCAGGGACTAGGGAGGATAAGGCACCCCGAATCTCCATAGATGAGCGCCCCCCCAATCTTCGCAGGTAGGCGGTCTTCCCTACTTACCTATCAACTGATCCGTATAAAGGGATGACGTGAGCTTTACCACTTTTATAATATGATTTCTAACGGCTTTTTTATCCCTTAACGGGTGATTGCGAAACGTCATTAAAATACCTGTGATGGATGCAATAAAAGAATGAGAATACAGCCTTGCCGTCTCTTTTTTTACCCCATGCCTTATCAGAAGCTGTTCAAACAGATCAAAAGAAAGTTTAGTGACAGAATCAAATTTACCCATAACAGGATGTTCCAGATTATTTTTCAGCATCAGATATGCCATCATCTGAAACGTGGACTCATTTTCAAACAGATGCTCGACAAATTTTACGGCAAACTCTTCAATACTGGTCGTATTCTTGAGCACCATTACTTTAAACTCTTTACTGGCAGCCGAAATATCCTGAAGGAACGCTTCATTAAAGAGTTCCTCCTGGCTGGAAAAATACCTGTAAATAGTCGCCGGAGAAATACCTGCCTCATTGGCCACGTCCCGCATGCCCACTTTATAAAACGGTTGTTTTGCAAAAAGTGCCAGAGCAGATTCAATGACAATCTGTCTTCGGGCTTCTTTTTCTTTTTCTTTCAACTCTGCAAATCTTGATTCAGCCACAAGTATTCAGCCTTTCCTGTACATATTATTAATTTAATATCGGTTTTGACTTATCATTTGTTTCATCGTCTGACAAGGCAAAAAAAATATCTGCTCACAAGGACTGTGCAGATATTGACGCTTCTTTCGGTAATTGATATAAAGGGGTTTTAATTTAAGAATCGAAAAATAAGTTGGCTATGGAAACTATTATTAACAGAGATTTGTTTGATTTTGAAATCGGGTATTTGATCAAAAGCCCGTGTCTCAATTGTGAGAATAAATCAGACCTTCCAAAATGTCATGCAGACTGCCTTGTTCTGGACAAAATTCAGACAACCCTTGCAAGAGGCATCTCATCTCAGTCTTCCTCACATGAAAGTTGACTGATTTTGAATCCGCCTGTTTTTCCAGAAGAATCCAATTGTCTTGCAAAAAAATATTTATCTCAAAAAATTTTTAAAGTAATTGAACATGAAAAGACCGATTCAGGGTTTACCCTGACACAGGCCATCTCTTCCGGGATAAAAAATCTGGACAGCTCCATTGGTGTTTATGCCGGGGATGCGCAATCCTATAAAACTTTTTCGCTGCTTTTTGATCCGATTATTTGTGACTACCATGGATTTTCAAAAGACAAAACCCATCAACCGAATATCAGCCCGCTTATGCTTCCCAGCCTTGATCCGGGAAACAACTATATTAAGTCCACAAGAATAAGAGTTGCCAGGAACCTAAAAGGATTCAGCTTTCCCTGTCACATTACTTTATCCCAGCGCCGTGAACTTGAAAAAAAAATTATTTCAGCTTTAGATCGGTTAAAGGAGAATCTTAGAGGAAAATATTATTCCTTTGAATCTATTGATGAAAAAGAATTAAAACAGCTTAAACAAAAAAACGTGTGGTTCCAAAAAGGAGACCGGTTTCAGAATGCAGCAGGCATTAATTCTGATTTCCCCAACTGCAGGGGCGTATTTCACTCTTTTGATAAACGATTTATGGTCTGGGTGAATGAAGAAGACCACTTAAGAATTATCAGCATGGAAAGAACATCCGACATCTCAGGTGTCTATAACCGTCTTGCCGGAGCACTTCTGGCATTAAACCAAACCCTTGAATTTTCCCGGGATAAGACATACGGGTATCTGACATCCTGTCCCACAAATATCGGCACATCCATGAGGGCCGGCGTCCACATCCGGCTTGAAAAGCTTGAACGAAACAAAGACCTTCTCCAACATCTCAGCCGGGCATATCATCTCCAAATCAGGGGAACCGGCGGAGAGAAAACAACGGTTGAGAATGCCCTGTTTGATATCAGCAATCGCCAAAGACTTGGAATTTCAGAATCCGGGATCATTCAAAATCTTCATAACGGTCTTTTAGCTATTATCAAGGCTGAACAAAGCCTTTAACGCTCTCCCTTTCCTTAATTTATGGCATAAAATTTGCAGAGATTAATTTTATATATAACGCATTTTTAAGGACAATAACATGAAAACACTGAAAAGAATCTTTTGGATCACCGCTGTCTTAATTGTTACGGGCATTCTGATTCATACAGATACCGAGCTTACTAATAAACCAGGAGAAAGCACCATGAAAAATAAAAAAGTGGGGGTTGCTACATTTGCAGGCGGTTGTTTCTGGTGTGTAGAGTCTGCTTTTGAGGGACTTGATGGTGTTCTGGATGTAATATCAGGATACACAGGGGGACATACGGAAAACCCCACCTATAAACAGGTCACATCAGGAACAACCGGACATTTAGAGGCTATTCAGATAACCTTTGATCCAGATATCATCACATACCAGACGCTTCTTAAAATTTTTTTCCAGCAGATTGATCCTACCGATTCCGGCGGTTCATTTTTTGACAGGGGAAGCCAGTACAGTTCTGCAATTTTCTTTCATAGTGACACTCAAAAAAAAGAGGTTAATAAAATCATAAAACAGATTAATAATTCAAAAATTTTTCAAGGATCTGTGGCAACACAGGTTCTTAAATTGAAAAAATTCCATGAGGCAGAAGTGTATCACCAGGATTACCATAAGAAAAATCCCCTCCGTTACAAATTTTACAGAGCAGGTTCAGGAAGGGATATTTTTATTGAAAAAAACTGGAAAAACAATGGACATATATTTGATTCAGATATGATCCAAAAAGAGAATCTTAAAGAAAAACTAACCCCTCTTCAGTACCAAGTCACCCAAAAGAACGGAACAGAACCGCCCTTTGATAATGAATACTGGGACAATAAAAAACAAGGCATTTATGTAGATATTATTTCCAACGAGCCTTTGTTCTCATCCCAGGACAAATTTAAATCAGGCACGGGGTGGCCAAGCTTCACAAAACCTATATTCAGGGAATCTACCCGGGAAATAGAAGACAGCAGCTTGTTTATGAAAAGGATTGAGGTTCGAAGCAAAAAGGCTGATTCTCATCTTGGACATCTATTTAATGACGGCCCAGGACCCACTGGATTAAGGTATTGTATCAACTCTTCATCCTTACGGTTCATTCCAAAAGAAACCCTTGAAAAAGAAGGGTTTAAAGATCTTTTGCCCTTATTTGACTAAACCGTCATTTGTCACCGGGGTAACAGAAAATTCCAGAGAAAAAATTGCCCGTATTCCGGTCCGATTAAAGCCATATGGGATGAAGTTCATCCAGAGTATCCTTTGTACACTGGACAACGGCAGACAGCCTGAAGTATCGCAATGCCATGCCTATATTCAAAGTCAACAGCTTGAGATAAGACAGCTCAAGCTTTGACGCCTCCCATGGTTCTGAATGATAGATTCTCAAGGCCCCAATAATTTTTTCCCGCAGGTTGATCGGCAGGGAGACAATGGACCGAATACCCTCTTTTTCCGCTTTTTCAGGATACTGTAGACGGTCACTGCCTTTTGTATCGGTAATGATCACGGGTTTGAGATTTGGCAGCAGCTTGATACTCTTATCAACCAGGATGGGGCCCTTATTGACATATCCAATGCTCAGCCCTTTTGTGGCAAGAATTTCCAGGGATTCTGTCCCGGGGTTCACCACAAGAATGCTGGCCCCTTTCACCCCCATAGTGGAGACCAGCAGGTGGGTGATCTGGGACCCCATTATGGTGGGATTATTTGCATCAAATACAGTTTCCACGATCAATTTATATCTTTCAAGGTCTATTTTGTGATCACTTGACATAGTTTCCTCCTTTGACTGATGGATGGCATAAAGCAGGTCCAGAATACCATACCATGGTATTTGATCTGTTTTTAATTTATGATATGGACCCCGATCCCCCCCTCAACATGCCGGGTAACTCTTTTTGAAATGCTTCTGCTAAAATAATTGATAATATTGCCGGGATTTCGATTCAGCACCACCACGTCAAATTTCTCAGTTTTCCAGAGCCAGATGATATCACGGGCAACATCCTGTCGTATCGGTATGTAAAGGCAATGAATATGATGACCGGCAAATCCGTAATCCTTCAGTTTCTGCCCCGCAGATAAGAGGTGCCTCGACTCACTTTGTCCATAATGGGGCTATTGCGGGTATCAATTTCAGGAACAGGGGTAAAGGCATGAAACAGAGTGATTTCAACATCTTTTCTTCCGGCATACCTGTGACCGACAAAATCAATGGATTTTTCATCATTCATGGTAAAATTATAGGGTATCAGTATTTTTACTGCCATAATGCCCTCCTTTCTTTTCATAAAAAATTTAAGTTGATTCTTTTAAGCAACACCAAAAAGAAGTGCGCCTGTATCAAAAGGGAAGTGGATATTAAAGCCGATTACGGATGAAGCCAAAAGGATGTGAAAAATCAAGTGAGTCCGGAGAAGGTGAATCCATATCAATTAACTATTGTAAAATATACCAGAGAGACCTTTTATTGTAAATTGATTTTTTGGGAGTCCCTGATGAAGAATCGAAGGCCCTGATCAATTGTTACCCTTGCTCAGTTGATCACTGGTTGCCGGTTTAGCCACGCCAGCCGGCAGATAAACCGAGACAATGGATCCTTTTTTCAATTCAGATGCCGCTGTGATCACCCCGCCATGTCTTTTAATGATGGAATAACTGGCGGCAAGCCCGAGGCCCTGTCCTTTGTTTGCCCCCATATCTTTTGTTGAAAAATAAGGGTCAAATATCTTGCTCAGGTTTTCTTTTGATATGCCACATCCCTGATCTTCAAAGGAAATTTTAATATAATTGCCAAAATTTAAGGCCAGGGAATCTTTTTTGGATATCTCGATATTTTCGCAGAATACCTTGAGGTGGCCATTATCAGCCATTGCCTCTCTGGCGTTGATGACGATATGACGGATCACCTGCTTAATCTGGTTCTCATCAATATTGACCTG
>JAFCZY010000208.1 GCA_019314105.1 Deltaproteobacteria bacterium | reverse complement strand
CTATAACATGTTGATCAGTGTCAGTTTTATAATACCCACCCGCATTGACTCACGTTAAATGTAATCATTACGCCTGATTTCAAGGGGGTATTATTAGCTTTTATTTTTTTGAGGCGATCATTTGATCCATCATATCTGCTGCTGATGTGGCAAAAACCGGATCATTGATGTGGCAATTTTCTTTTTTTACTGTAATGGTGGGTGCTAAATTTTCTTTAAATGTCTTAATGAAAAGATTGTTCATCTCCGGGTCATATAGAGGGCCGTCAATGCTATCAGCTACTGACCAGCCTTTCATGGGAATTAACACTTTTATTGTTTCTTTTGCAGGGTTCAATTTTTTTGATAATTGCAGGGCGATAATTTTTGTTTCTTTTTTATTCAGTCGAATAGCGGACCGGAAATCATAAAAAAATTTTTTACGGTCTTTATATTGTTCAGGGATGCTGTAACGGTCAAATTCCAGAACAGCACAGTCTAATCCACCAGGTATAATAAGCCTGGGGATGCCTATAATGCTTTCAAATCGATGAGGGCCAATCCCACCGCAATACCCATTCATGAGCTGATCTGCCAGTTCATGGGTGGCCAGATCCAGTATGCCTTCAAAAAATCCTTCTGATGCCAGCTCTTCCATTGCCGTTCCTCCTGTGCCATTGGCATGGAAGGTAACCACCTCATATCCTTTATTTTCCAGTAATGCTTTAATTTGTTCTGCAGCCTGGGTAATGAATCCGAAAAAAGACAGGGCAATGCGTTGACGACTCTTATCGGGTACCCATTCACTTTGGGACATGGCACATACAGCCGCAGCCGCTTTATCCAGCATTCCTCCCAGAATACTGTTGATGCCCAATATATCGGAAACGCTATGCATCATGGTGATGTCTTTGGTTCCGATGATGTGGGTCATATCCCTGGAGGCAACAGTGGACAGCATGACTTTGGGGATACCCAGTGGCAGCACGCGCATAATTCCGGTGCACAGGTAAGTGCCGGAACCGCCGCCTGCCGAAACAATACCCGATATTTTACCCTCGCCATGAAGCGCCTTGACAACTTTTTTGGCTTCTTTCAACATGGCCTGAATCATTTGATCTCGATCCTGCCCCTTTTGTAGAATGCCCTTTTTCTCCAAGCTGTTGAAAAGATCGATATCCACGATACAGGGTGCCGGTTTTTTGGTCCCAACATTAATAGTAATCGTGGGAACGCCTCGGTGTTCTATACATTTTTTAAGAAAAAGATGTTCTTCTCCCTTAGTGTCGAAAGTTCCGAGTACTGCTATTGAAGATGTTCTGTTCATTGGGCGTCCTTTTATATAAATTGAAGGTTCACCAAAATTAAAGCATACATATTTTTATGCTGCCTGACCGCTACCAGTCAATGGGGAAATAATCTTTTAAAAATTTTCCGCACCAGTGTTTTCCAGTCAGGATGCCGTGGAAAAACGGGTCGCAAATCCGTGCGGCCCCGTCCACAATATCCAAGGGGGGTTGAAAATCATGGCGGTCCTGTTTGAGCGTGGCCAGGATGGCAGGATCTTCATCCGTGACCCAGCCGGTGTCCACGGCATTCATGAAAATTCCGTATTTGGCCAGATCACTGGCTGCCGTATGGGTGAGCATGTTCAGAGAGGCCTTGGCCATATTGGTATGGGGGTGGCGGCTGCCTTTCTTAAATCGCAGGAACTTGCCTTCCATGGCCGAGACATTGACAATGTGTTTTTGTCCTGTGTAATTTTGTTTCATCAAATCCGCCAGCCTGTTGCACAAGACAAAAGGAGCCACGGAATTGACCAGCTGGATTTCCAGCATTTCCGAGGTCTGGATCTCCCCCAGTCGAAGCCGCCAGGAATTGGTCTTCCGAAGATCCACCTGTTGAAGGTCAGCATCCAGTTTTTCTGCGGGAAAGACCTCGGGCGCATCCAGGGAATGGTCATAGGAATAAGGAATTTGTGACAGTCGGGCAGACATGCGCAATCCCACACCCGGGGCAGTGCCGTTCCAGGTGACGGGTAGGGCTTTTTCTTTACCCATATTTTGGGTCTGCCCGTATTCCAGCTGGGAGATGCAGGTTTGGTATTGCCCCAGAAGTGACTGGGCATTCAGTGGCAACTGGGCCACAGGATTTGTTTCATTTTCCATGAGATGAGCGTAAAATCCGGGCGGACGCCGGACAGTCTGGGCGGCGTTGTTAATGAGAATGTCCAGGCGCTGATAGGTTTCCCTGATATAATCGCAAAAAAGCTCTACGCTGGGGGTATGACGAAGGTCCAGTCCGTAGATCTGGAGCCGGTGACCCCAGTCGGAGAAGTCCGGTTCTCTGGAAAACCGTAAGGCTGAATCCTTGGGAAAACGGGTGGTGGCAATCACCCTTGCACCGGCCTTAAGCATCATTATGGTGGCCTGGTATCCGATCTTGAGTCGTGAGCCTGTGATCAAGGCCACCTGTCCTTTTAAGGAGGCGGTCTGGAAGCGTTTCTGATAATTAAATTCTGCACATTTTGGACACATGGTGTCATAAAAATGGTGAAGCTGTGTAAATTCGGCTTTGCACACATAGCAGTTGCGCGGTGTTGCAAGCTTTTTTGTGTTATCTTGTTTTTCGGTTTCTCTGTTGGTAAAAGAAATTTGTTGGGGAGCGGTAAAGACATTGGTTTCCCTTGCCTTGCGAATCCCTGTGGCTGCCCGCAGCCGGCGCTCTTTTTTCACAATGGCCAACCGTTTTTGCTGTTTTTTATCCTTGTTCCGTTTTTTAATCTCCTCTTTGTCCGGGCGGGATATTTTTCCAGCTGCAGTGATCAGAGCGATTCGTTCGGCTTTCGGCAAGTGCGCCAGAAGTTCGGATCGGTTTGCAATTTTTTCCAGAAGGGGAATACACTCGCGTATGGCTGCCAGAGCCGCTTGCGTAGTATCAAATTTTATGTCTGTACTGATGGTGTCACCTTCATTGACTCTTTTGGGATTAAAAACAACTGGATCCATCCCAGCAATGTGTGCAAAGTTTGTTTTTGGGAAGACCAATGGCTGCGACCAGATCATTTAGTTTCTGGTACCGGATGCTGGTAAGCATTAACCGATCTGTGATTCTGGCAAGCATGGCCGAATGTTTGTCTGACCCGTCTATGGCATAGTCTGTTAAATCTGTATTTTCGGTTCCTTCAATTTCATAAATAGCCTTTCGTCCGGCCAGATCCAGGGCAGATCGGGAGGTTGAAAAGTTTAAAAATTCACAGGGATGTATGAGGCAGGGGCAGGCAATCCTCATATGAACTTGTTTTGCACCATATTCGTATAAAATCTGGGTATTGTCCTTTAGCTGGGTTCCTCTTACAACTGAATCATCACAGAAGACAATCCGTTTTCCTTCAATAATTTCTCTGATGGGAATTAGTTTCATCCGGGCGACCAGATCTCTCATTTCCTGGTTCTGGGGCATGAAGCTTCTGGGCCAGGTTGGTGTATATTTCACGTAGGGTCTCATATAGGGGAGGTGGCTTTCGTTGGCAAATCCGATGGCATGTCCGATACCGGAGTCAGGGATACCTGCCACAAAATCTGCTGTTTCTGTTTCTCTTCTTGCAAGCGCTGCTCCACAATTATACCGGACCTGTTCCGTGTTAATCCCTTCATAGGAGGATACCGGATATCCGTAGTACACCCATAAAAATGAGCAGATCTGCATGGCATCACCGGGTGGTTGAATCTGCTCAATCCCCTCGGGTGTTATCAGAATAATTTCATTGGGACCGACATAGTGGTCAACCTCAAAACCGAGATTTGAAAACGCACTGGATTCAGAGCTTGCCGCATAGGCATCTTCACGTTTCCCTATCACAATAGGGGTTCTTCCCAATCGATCTCTGGCAGCATAGATTCCAGAATCCGTTAAAATCAGCATGGAGCAGGATCCTTGGATTTTTGTCTGAGCGTTTAAAATGCCTTCTGCAAAAGATCCTTTTTGGCCGATAAGAAAAGCCACAAGCTCTGTGGGATTGATCTCCCCCTGGCTGGTTTCAGCAAAGTGAATATTTTGTGAAAAGGCTTCTTGGGAGAGGCTTTCAAGATTTGCGATTTTACCGACAGTGACGACGGCAAATTTTCCAAGGTGGGAATGAATAATAATCGGCTGGGAATCTGTATCACTGATAACGCCGATTCCCATATTTCCGGGCAGATCGCCAATATCCGATTCAAATTTTGATCTAAAGTATGCATTTTCAAGATTGTGAATTGATCGATAAAATTCTGTTTTATCCACACTGGCCAGCCCACCGCGTTTGGTTCCCAGGTGGGATAGATAATCTGTTCCGTAAAAAAGTTCTTTATTACATGCTTTTTTAGAAGCGCAACCGAAAATTCCGCCCATAATGTTTCTTTC
>JAFCZY010000207.1 GCA_019314105.1 Deltaproteobacteria bacterium | reverse complement strand
AAAAGGGGGGAGGAGGATAAAAGGCATAGAGCGGTTCCTGCTGGCTGCTCTAAAAAACGATTGATCTTCTTATCTTTTAATACCTGATTTTTTTCACATTGGTAATGTAACTTGAGAATTTACGCGGTATTTTGGGGATATTAAAGCGACTCTCTACATCTTCAAAGGCCGGTTATACTCTCTGGTTAACTTCCTTGAATATATAGTCCCTCCTGAACTTCTTTCCATTAGCCCAATTCCTGCATACATCCATAATTTTTTTTTGTTTGCAAACCTATGTGGTGTTTCAATGATTGCAGATATGGTTGCACCATGGATTAGACCTATCCCAGGCACTTTCATGAATTTTTTTATTTCTGAATACCGCTTGCTTTGGATTTTTATAATTTTTTTCAACTTCTCTTTAGAATTGAAAAGTTGATCCATTTGAACCTGCTTTGCCTATCCATTTGTTAGTTTTGGGATCTGTGATGACTAATTTCTCCCTAAACTTTAAACTTGTCTCAAGCAACCATCCCGCCAACTCTCCCTCTTCAATGAAGATTTTTCTGGGTTTGGGTATGCTTTTTACAAATTCCATAAATTCTTTAACACCTGTATTCACTTTTGCCCTTTGACTAACTGTTCCTTTTTCATTGACCACTGCAAAATCTAAACTTGAAATATGACAGTCTACTCCTATATAATTCATTGTGGGTTCTCCTTCCTGGGTTATGGTTGGTTTTTAGATAAAAAATCGTACCATATTTCAACCTCGGAGGGATACCCGTAGTTTCATATTCTCATGGGAACAGAAATATAATCAAATTGGAAAAGACTCCATTGTTTTTTATATTCTTCCATCATGATTTTATACAAGAGGATACGCCCAAACGAAATCTGTATTATGACTTATCTGGATCAGGACCTTTGTTTTAACCGATTTTGATTTCATCTAAGGCAACACCAGTTTGATTAGCGATAGAATTATCGATTGGAAAAAATTAATTACAGGGTTTAGAACGCCTAAATAAAGCAGCCCGATTACAATAAAGAATCCATACCGCTCAAGACGAAAAAGATAGTGCTGAATACTTGGGGGTGCAAAACCCATAAGAATTTTCGACCCGTCGAGAGGTGGCAGTGGTATCAAATTAAAAGCGGCCAGGATTATGTTGATTTTAGCAAAATAATAAAGAAGCAGTGCCAGCGTACCTGACGGAGAAGGGGACAGTAGGCGATCCAAAAAAAGGGCACTGAACGCTAACAGCATGTTTGCGATGATCCCTGCGGAAGAGACTGCTATCATCCCCTTACGCCGATCACGCAATTGATTGAAATTCACCGGCACCGGCTTTGCCCAGCCAAAACCGAAAATAAAGAGCATGATGGTGCCCACAGGATCGAGGTGTTTGAGAGGATTGAGGCTTAAGCGGCCAAGAGACTTGGCTGTCGGATCACCCATGCGATAGGCTACCCACCCATGCGCCAACTCATGAAAAATAATGGCATACATTAGCGGTATGGCGATGAGGATGAACGCAAGCGGATCTTTAAACAACAAATTGAGCAGGCCCATGGATTCTCTCCTTACCAGCACTCCGTAAAAGTAATTTTCAAAAAATTACAGGTAGATTTTGGCTTTAAATTTTATTCAAAAGGTCGGGGTATGGCTGCAGGGAATCGGATTCATCGCAACCATGCCCCGGCCGGGTTAAAGTAAAATAACCACTTCAAATTTCTACTTTTTACCGCCACTATAACGGATAAATATGGCAAGTTTTGTCTTGAGGTCTTAAGAGCCGGGACCCTGACATTTCAGGTTTTCTTGCTTATTGTTTATAACCGATCATTCTCAAAAACCCTTTTCGCTTTTCAATATCTGCCTCGGTTTCAATACCCTTTGAGGAAAATCCGTCTATGACCCCAAGAATTCCCCTGCCCTGATCTGTCTGGGCAAGAATTACCTGGACAGGATTGGCGGTTGCGCAATGGATTCTGGCAACTTCAGGGACATTTTTAATGGTATTAAGCACATTGATGGGAAACATATCTTTCATAAAAATAATAAAAGAATGACCGGCGGAAAGCGCAAAAGCGTTTTTCTTTGCCAGCTCTATCATCTCCTCATCGGTACCGCTGTGCCTGACAAGGCACTCCATGGATGCTTCACAGAATGCAACGCCGAATTTAGCATTGGGAACTGTACAGACAATAGCCTCATGGATATCCTCAATCGTTTTTATAAAATGGGAATGACCGAGAATAAAATTCAATTCATCCGGATTTTCAATGGGTATGGTTTTTAGTTCCATTTTTTCCTCTCTATAGGATTAATTGATTACAAAATATGCTGACAGACTCAACTATACGGATATTTATGAAGAAAAACAATCTGTGTTATAACCCAAGGCCCCCCGGGTTCATAATGTTATGGGGATCAAAATGCTTTTTTATGGCCCGCAATATATCCATCTGATTTTTCCCCAGATGCTTCTCCATGAAGGGCGCCATCATTCTGCCCACTCCGTGATGGTGGCTTAATGATCCAAAGTTTTCTTCAATTTTTTCTATGATCCCGCGCTGGAACGATCTGAATTCATCCACATCCTGCATCTTTGTGATAAAAATAAAATACAGGTTGGTTCCCTGAGCATAAAAATGGGATGCATGGGTCATGCAAATGGTATGAGGTTGTTTTTTGATATAATCTCTAACCGCATGATAAAGCGCTTGGAGACGGTCCCAGGTAACGGATGCCTCAAGGGTATCAATCAGTATACCAAAGTCATTTAAGGCATCCCGCATATAGGGGTCTGAAAATCTTCCCTTTTGCCATTTTTTCATGGGATATCCGGTCAGATAAAGTCCCTGGTTTGTTTTGCAGATTTTTTTAATCTGTTTAAATAAATTTTTTGAAAAATACTTTTCCCCATCAGTCTGGCCCATTAAAAGACATCGTGACCCTGGTTTCAATCCCTTAAATCCCATATATTTATCCGGCAGACTGCCTTCAAGACCGTACATTTTCATGGCCACATCCGTCTCTTCAGAATCAGACACTCGAAGGATGGAGGGCATGCCAGACTCAGCCTGGCTGATCTGTTGCGCTGCTTTAACGGCTATTTCAAACTCCGGAAACATAAAGGTGAATTGTCTTGCGGTTCCAGGTTGATAAAAAAATGTCTTCATGGTTACGGCAACCAGCACCCCAAAACACCCTTCAGATCCTTTCATGATATCATTGATCTTAGGACCTGTGGCTGTTGAGCCGCCAACCGAAGAGAATTCAAAACTTTGCGGAAAATGACCTCCGGTATATCGTCTTTTTGCATTCAGTCTTTCAGGGGCATGATTCAACAGGCTTTCGTATTCAGGGCCCATCATGCCCGGTTCAACCGTAATGGTGTGATTGATTTCATTAAACTGAATCAGTTTATTCATGTGGGTATTCATCACCAGGGTAACTCCGCCTTTTGGACAGGTAAGTCCCAGGGTGACACAACTTCCGCCGCCATACACATGGAGGGGGATTTTCTTTTCATGACAGAGCGCAACGATTTTTATAATATCCGCCCTATTCCGGGGATGAACGACGATATCAGAAATATCTTCAATCTTTCCCTGCCTTAAATGAAGAATATCCTCCATGGATTTACCCGTGGAATATTTCAGCCGGGAATAAGTATCAAGAAAAAGGTTCTCCCGACCGACAATGGTTTCAAACAGGATGATATCTTCCGGAGAAATTGTTGTTTTCAGGGTATTTTCAACGCTCTTAGCCCCTAAGTTGACAGGGGTTTGAAAATCAACGTTTGAAAGCCCAAGAGCCTCTTTTATGACAGTATAAAATCCCTGGGCCGGATGTTTAAATCGATCCTTTTCTCCCCATTTAAATATGGATCTAAACGTCTGCTGATCCGGTTCTCTTTCCAGCCACTCCGGTATAAAGTCATGTTTTTCCATTATTTGGGATATCCTGTTATGTCACGGATTTGTGAATACAAGGGTTCAAGAGCCGCGTACATCCTGGCATAAACCCTTGAATACAAAGCCTTGTAAATCTGAACATGCGCCGGGTCTGGTTCAAAAATTTTTTTGACATGGACCATATTACCCACGGCCTCATCTATGCTTGAAAACCAGCCAAGGCCATTGGCCACAAGAATGGCAGCCCCCAGGCCCGATGTTTCATGGGTCTGTCCCTTTACCATGGGAAGATCGAAAATATCGGCCGTTATCCTGCAGATTTCATCACTTTGTGATGCACCACCTGAGACAGCGGCATTTTCTATTTTTATCCCGGTTTTGCTCTGAATTTTCTCCATGCCCTCCCAGAGCGCAAACCCCAATCCTTCAATGACGGCCCGATACACATGATCCTTTGTGTGAACGTCCCCAAATCCGATCATGGCGCCTTTGGCATCGGGATGATTAAGACCTGCTCCCCAGTAAGGCTGAACAACAAGTCCCATGGCACCGGGGTGGGTTCTCTCAAGGCATTGATTTAACACCTCTTCCGCCGGGATGCCCATTTTTTTTGCCAGGCTTACCTCTTTGTGTGCAAACTCTTTTTTAAACCATGTGATCATCCAGAATCCGCGAAAAATCTCCACCTCGGGATTAAAAAATCCCGGAACCGAGGCCGGGTATGCAGGCAAATATTTTATGGGCTCAATATATTTTTCATGTAATGTCTGAACCGTTGCTATCGTACCAAAGCTTAAGCTTGCCATTTTGGAATTTACAACCCCTGCCCCCAAGGTTTCACATCCTTTGTCAGATCCGCAGGCAATGACGGGAATCCCTTTTTTAATTCCGCTTTCCCGTTCAGCTTTGGTGGTGATCCTGCCCAAAATCTCCCCGGGCGGCACAAGAATCGGAAGTTTATCCTTTTCAATGGGAAACAATTTTTTTGACAACTGACGATTATTAGCCCACCCCTGTTTTTTATAATCAAACGGAATGTGACCAATCTGTGACGCCACGGAATCGGTAAAATACCCGGTGAGTCTGTGGTTTAAAAAGCCTGAAATCTGAAGATACTTATGCGTTTTCTCCCAGATCTCAGGCTGATTCTGCATGATCCAATTGCATTTACCCTGCATTTGAATATCCGCTAATTTTTTTTTCAGACCCGCAATTTTCAGGCCCAGATTTAAAAGCCCTTTCTGCCCCCAGACAGGGTTGGATCTCCTCTGATCCAGCCATATGATTGCCGGTCGCAGGGGAATGCCTTTTTGATCCACATTCACCATGCTGTTCCGCTGGGTAGTCACCCCTACCCCGGCGATGGAGTCAAATAATTTTGGATTTGACTGCTTTAACTTGTGGCAGGCGTTAACAAGGCTGTTCCAATAAAGTTCAGGGTCCTGTTCCGCCCAGCCGGGATGCTTGCAAAAATAAGGCTCATATTCGACCTGAACCCTTGCGAGCAGTTCGCCCTTTTGAGAAAAAAGGATAGCCCTGAGACTCTGGGTTCCACAATCAATTGCAAGAATTGTTTTTTGCTCCAAATCAAGACTCCCTTTTTTCAGGTGGAGAATAATATGTTTCCCATAGGTTTATATAGGCTTTCTTCTCTGTATCCCACTTTTTATTGTTCCATGAAAGATAAGGTTTGCACAAGGTTTCAATCCTGTCCAGTATTTTTTTCCCTCCTTCGGGAAGCAGCAGGCCAATCCTGACCCGTCGCAATAATAAATCTGAAAGGTGATGGATGTTTTCGTGTTCAGCCGCATAACGGATTTCCGCCCAAAGGCTTTTTGTATTTTCAATCGGGCTGAACAATTCTTTGTCATATTGCCTGATTATCTGATAACCAAAAGATCCATACCGACCTGAAATCCTTTCCTGAACACTTTTTGATACATCCTGACATGTTTCGTCCCAAGGTTGCTCTTTTATCGTCTCCCCGAAAGTTAAGTTCGTTGGCTTTGGCAGATACGATTTTGCCGCTTTTAACGCATCACTGGCAAGCATTCGAAATGTAGTGAGTTTCCCGCCTGTCACTGTTATGAGTCCCTTATTCTTCCATACCACATGTTCTCTTGACTCCCGCGACGCTGCCTTCTTTTTTTTGCTCAATACCGGTCGAACCCCGGCAATCGAAGATATGCAGTCATTCAAAGACAGGTTAAGATTCGGCAAAATATGGGTTAATCCTTCCATTAAATAATGGGCTTCTTCCATTGTCACAAACGGCTCCGTTTCCATATCCTGATCATGATCAACATCTGTTGTGCCCAGCAGAACCGATCCTTCCCAGGGGAACAAAAAGACAGGCCGCAAATCCTGCGGATGGATAAAACTGAGAACCCGGTCCAGGGGAAATATAGTTTCAGGAAAAATCAGATGGCTGCCCCTTAACGGCCGTATGTGAAATCCTTTCATCGGGGATGGATGAAGAATCTCTGCAAATGCACCCGTGGCATTGATCAGCACCTTTGTCTTGATTTCAAATGGTGCAAGATGATGTTCATCCATCATATTAACCACAGCCAGATATCCTTTTCGATCTCTTTCAATTCCGGTCACTTTTGTATAATTCAGTGCTGTCCCGCCCAAGCGGCACCCCTCGTAAATCAGCCTTAACACAAGCCGTGCATCATCCACCTGGGCATCCTTGAATCCAACGGCTGACACCAGATTTTCCTTTCTGATTCCGGGAATTTTTTCCATAACTTCTATTTTTGTATAACTTTTATGCTGCTTTTTCCCGGCCATGAAACTATAGATGGAAAGACCGATTTTCATAGATGACCTGGAAGGGCCATAATCATCAAATACGGGCATGATAAATTGCAATGGGGTGACCAGTCCGGGATATTGTTTCAACAATCGTTCCCGCTCTTTTACAGCCGCTTTTGTTAAGAGGAACTTTCCCTGTTTAAGATATCTGAGTCCTCCATGAACCATCTTTGACGACCGGCTTGACGTTCCCCAGGCAAAATCCTTTGCTTCGACAAGAAGCACCCGATATCCTTTTTGTACAGCCTCATAAAAAGTACCGGCCCCGGTAACCCCGCCGCCAGCTACAATCACATCATATTCTTTATGTATATCAGAAGGTTTCATCTTATCCTCTTCCATGTCTTCTCGGCATGAATCAAAATATATTAAAGGGCGACACCGTGTTTCATGGAGATTTTCTCAAACATGACAACAATACCGGCTGCAATTCCATATACAATTTCTATCGTGGCGTTCATATCGGCCGATGAATCAAAAAACAGGTGAAGATCGGATGCCAGTCCGTCTTCCGGTTTCCAATAGCAAATCAGTATGGGAAGTTTGGGTAAAGGATAAAGGACCAGTGATATGTCGGATTCATAATGATTTTTCACTTTTTTACCATTAAAAATAAGGATCAAATCTTCAAACAAATTGGTATATTTATCTGCGATCTGTTTGAAAGCCTTTTCCGATCGCTGGACAAACAGCCCATTCCTCTCACGACCGCCTTTAAGCTCTCTGAACGATACCCAATTTCCTGTCAGGGGAACGCCTTTGCAGTGAAGTACATATCCCAGAACAGGTGCGGCAACCCAAGGATTGATATGGATATCCGAAAACATATTACCGGATGAATCAATGGAAAACAGTTTGCCAAAAATCCTGATAGTCAACTTTCCTTTTGAAAAAATTCCCCCCACCCTTTG
>JAFCZY010000206.1 GCA_019314105.1 Deltaproteobacteria bacterium | reverse complement strand
TTTCATTTTATTTGAAAAAACCGTCTGAAAATTTATAATAAACCCATGTGTTTTTGTATGATCCGGTATAAAAACAGGCTTAATAAATGGGTTTCATGGCCTCCATGTATGCGCGCAGTTCTTTCCCAATATGTTCAACACCGGTGGAGCGGATGGCATCATTGACCTTGATGAGTTTGACATTGTCTACACCATTGTTTTCAACATCAAGTCCTTTACCGATAACGTCGGCATTGAGTTTTTTCATGAAACCTGCCAGCAAAGGAATGGCTTTATGGTTGAAAAGATAACATCCGTATTCAGCTGTATCTGAGATAACCACATTCATTTCATACAGTTTTTTCCTTGCAACAAGATTGGAGATCAGGGGAAGTTCGTGAAGCGATTCATAGTAGGCGGATTCTTCACCAATACCGGTTGCGACCATGGTGTCAAAGGCAAGTTCCACGCCTGCTTTGACAAAGGCAACCATGAGAATTCCCTTGTCAAAATAGTTTTGTTCTGGGATGTTCTGATCGGTTGATGTTGATTGTTCAAACGCGGTTTGGGCGGTTTCATCCCTCCATTTGAGCAGGTCGGCATCATCATTTGCCCAGTCTTCCATCATGGTTTGGGAAAATTTTCCTGACATGATGTCATCCATGTGCTGGTTAAACATGGGTTTAAGAAGGGTTTTCAATTCTTCGCAAAGTTCATGGGCAATAAATTTTGACGGGTTGTCAAGCCGGTCCATCATATGGGTGACACCGCCGTGTTTTAATGCTTCGGTAATGGTTTCCCATCCATGTTGAACCAGTTTTGAGGCATATTGGGGATCAATTCCTTTTTCAATCATTTTGTCATAACAGAGGAGAGACCCTGTCTGGAGAACACCGCAGAGGATGGTCTGTTCTCCCATGAGATCAGATTTTACTTCCGCTGTAAAAGAAGAATGAAGGACGCCTGCCCGGTCTCCGCCAGTGCCGCAGGCATAAGCTTTGGCAAGTTCCATTCCCTCTCCTCTGGGGTCATTTTCTTTGTGAACGGCAATCAACGTTGGTACGCCAAATCCCCGTTTATATTCTTCCCGGACTTCTGTTCCAGGGGACTTTGGCGCCACCATGATAACGGTGATATCTTTTCTGATCTGCATGCCTTCTTCTACAATATTAAATCCGTGGGAATATGAGAGACACGCATCCTGTTTCATCAGCGGCATGACCGCTTCAATGACAGGGGTATGCTGTTTGTCCGGGGTCAGGTTGATCAACAGATCTGCTGTGGGAATTAATGCTTCATACGGTCCCACATAAAATCCATTTTCCGTGGCATTTTTCCAGGACTGCCGTTTTTCTGCAATAGCAGAATCTCTCAAGGTATAGGAGATGTCCAGTCCGCTGTCACGCAGGTTCAGTCCTTGGTTCAGTCCCTGAGAACCGCACCCGATAATGACTATTTTTTTGCCTTTTAAGGCTTCAACACCATTGAATTCGGATGAATCCACAAAACGGCATTGGGAAAGTTCTTTCAACTGTTGCCTCAATGGCAGGGTATTAAAATAATTTTGACCCATGATGGCCCCCTTTTTATAAAAATTAAAGATGATACAGTTAACTTGTATTGATTATAACGGTTTTTATTGTTGCGTCAAATGAATCATTCGCAATATTAAGTTGCATAATTTGAAACATGATGTTAGGCATATTTAAGATATATTTAAATACAGGGGATGAATGGACATTCGGAATTTAAAATTATTTAGACATCTTGCTGAGACTTTGCATTTTGCAAGAACCAGCCAGGCCTGTTATATCACGCCGTCTGCATTGACACGGGTGATCCAGCGGATTGAAACGGAGCTGGAGGAAAAACTCTTTGTTCGGGACAACCGGTCTGTGGAGCTGACGTCAGCCGGGATTGCATTTAAGAGATATGCAGATGATGTTCTACAGCGATGGGACAGACTCCACGACGAGTTGTCTTCTGATAATGCTCTTCAGGGGCAACTTTCGTTATATTGTTCTGTCACAGCAGCCTATGGCATCCTTCCTGACATGATGGCAAAGTATCGAAGCACCCATCCCGGTGTACAGATACACCTTGAAACCGGAGATGCGGCAAAAGCCCTGATCAAACTTTCAAGCCAGGATGCGGACATGGTTATTGCCGCCCTGCCGGACGTTGTGCCCAAAGACCTTGTTTTTAAAACCATTTTTCAGACGCCTCTGGTTTTTATTGCGCCGCTTCAATATCCTGAGATTGTTATATCTACATCTGACGGGATTGACTGGGAACGGACGCCCTTGATCATTCCGGATCATGGATTGAGCAGGGACCGTATTGACCAGTGGTTTGCAAAGGAAAATTTTATTCCCAAAATTTACTCCCAGGTGGCAGGAAACGAGGCCATCATTGTTATGGTCAGTCTTGGCTGCGGTATCGGACTTGTTCCCAGAATGGTGCTGGAAAAGAGCCCTTTTTTTAATCAGGTAAAAATATTGGAGGGAGCTCCGAAACTGCCACCGTTCAACATTGGTCTTTGTACCCGGAAAAATAATGTTGACAACCCAAGGGTCAAGGCATTATGGAGCATTGCCGGTGAAGGAGAAATCATTAATGACGGACATTAAATTTTGCACGGCGTGCGGATCTCTTACAGAATTGAAAATTCCGCTCGATGATGATCATGCCCGGTCTGTATGTACAAACTGCGGCCTGGTTCATTATAGCAATCCCAAAATGGTAGTGGGATGTATTCCCGAATTAAACGGACAGATCTTGCTGTGTAAAAGAAATATTGAACCACAAAAAGGCAAATGGACCCTGCCGGCAGGATACCTTGAAAACGGGGAGTCGGTTCAGGATGGCGCTGTTCGTGAAACCAGGGAAGAAACAATGGCGGATGTTCAAAACATAGACCCCTACCGACTTTTTAATATTGTTTTTGTTGATCAGATTTATTTTATGTTCAGGGCGACTTTAACCTCTGACAAATTTGGTCCCACAAATGAAAGCACGGATGTTAGATTATTTGACGAAAAAGATATCCCCTGGGATGATATTGCCTTTGAAGTTATCAAACAAACCCTTGAGCATTATTTTTTAGATAGGAAAAAGGGAAAATTTCCTTTCAAAATTTTTGATCTTCGCTGATTTATTTTTATTATTATGTCGATATAGACTGTTTTATGGATTGCAATTAAGAAAATTAAACTATGGAATGCTCAGGGATATTAAAAGGAAAAATGGATAAAACTCAATTGATGACTGATCGGTTTAACAGGATTAAAAGAGCTGTAAATTTAGAAAATCAGGATAGAATCCCGGTGGTTTTAGAATATTCCAGTTTTGCTTCTAATATCACCCGGACACCCATGTGTGAATTTATTGGATCGCCTGCAAAGGCAACAGAAATTATGATTCAAGCCTATAAAATGATTGGTGAAGCAGATGCAATAAACTATGGTTCATTTTTCCCTTATGGGCTTAATTCAGATACCCGATAAAGTTGAAAAAGTTATGGATGCAATTGTTCCAACACTGGTACAATCTAAATGCAGGCAGGCAAAAGAGAAAGGGTATTCCATCATATGGGTAGGTGGCTGGCGGACAGCGCCCTGCATGATTTCACCACAGATGTGGGACCGGTTTGTCTGGCCGTATTTTAGCCGGATTGTGAATGAAGTGATTGACTCCGGGCTTATCGCACTTCTTCATCTTGATGCAAATTGGACCAGAGAATTAAAGCGCTTCAGAGAATTGCCGGAAAAAAAGATAATTATGGCACTTGATGGCGATACGGATATTTTTCAAGCTAAAAAACAATTAGGGGATCATTTGTGCATTATGGGAGATGTCCCTGCTACATTACTTGCCTTTGGTACAAAAGATGAGGTCTACACGTATTGCAGAAAACTTATTAACGAGATAGGCCCGGAAGGTTTCATCCTTCATTCCGGGTGTGATATACCTACAAATGCAAAATTGAAAAATGTTCAAACCATGGTTGAAATTGCTATGGAAACATAAACAAAATGTGACAGTATCAATTGGATAGAAGGAACGGCTCCTTTTATTTTTTTTAAAACTTGCCTATAATATTTTTGTAATGATATTGTTGTCTAACCGTTTCGTATGTATGGTTCAAAGCTTGAGTATAAAAATATAATGTAATACGATTGAAGTCTCAAAGCACATAGCTGTTAATGACTATTAAGGAGCTGTATGAAAAATGACAGGAGGTTCTTGTGGATCTAAGCTATCGAATGCATCTTTTGATCGTGCTGTTAAGCATTGGTGTAATGGCCGGGGACGGACTTTTATTTAAATAATTGGTGACCCCTGATTCTTTCGGTGTTTACGGCCCTTACAGAGTGTACGTCATTGCCGAAGCAGCCCTTGTTCGCATCCGGCATGGG
>JAFCZY010000011.1 GCA_019314105.1 Deltaproteobacteria bacterium | reverse complement strand
ACGGATCTTGTCAATTGATAAAAGATTATCGACCCTATTATATTAAAAAAGCCTGGTATCGACTTCAGCATCTCTATATTCGTCATAAGCTTTCTCCTCAGTTGAAATTTCTTGGAAAACATCCGTTCATTGTCAAACCCTGGCACATTGAAATATTTGGCGGGCCTGTCAGTATTGGGGATAATATTACTCTTTTAGGATGTTCCGATAAAAAGACCCGGTTGACGGTCTGGTCGGAGAAGAAAGATATCAACGGCATTACCATTGGTGATCATGTTCTGATCTCCCCCGGGGTCAGGATCAGTGCCCCGGGGTCAGGATCAGTGCTGCCAACAGCATATCCATTGCAGACTCCTGCATGCTGGCAAGCCATGTCTATATTACCGATTCGGACTGGCACGGTATTTATGACAGGTCCATGCCACCTAAAGAGGCCGGTTACGTGATTCTTGAAGAAAACGTATGGGTTGGAGACAGTGCGATTATTTGTAAAGGGGTGACCATTGGAAAAAACAGTATTATCGGTGCAGGGTCTGTGGTGACTTCAGATATACCGCCTAATGTGATTGCAGCCGGCAACCCTGTTAAAGTTATTAAACAACTTGATCCGTCTAAACCCATCATTACACGGAAAGACCGGTTTTCAGATACCGATAGCCTGAAGGGCACACGTAAAATGGCGCATGCCCTTGAATCGGCAGAGAAAAAATTTCTTGAAGGCAATACATTTTTGGGATGGATCAGATCACTCTTTTTCCCGGAAAAGAACAGCTAATTCAAATTAAAAGCGCAACAGACAGTGACATAAAAGAGAGCAAGGTTGACAGCATGATTGCAGCAGAAGCAAGCCCTGTATCACTGTTCAACTGAGCCGAAAGAACATATATGGCCGTGGAGGTCGGGAGAGCGAAAAAGATCATACCGGCTTTGAAAGGAATTCCTGTAACAGAGAATGTTTTTAAAAGGAAAAATCCAATCGTCGGCAGGATTAATATTTTCAGCATGCATGCAACCAAAGAAATTTTGGTGTTGTGTTTGAGTCCTGCAAGGCTCAGTGAACCCCCAATGGAAATCAGGGCCAACGGCATGGTGACAGAGGTCATGAGGCTGAAAGTGTTGTCGATGAAGAGTGGAAAAGAAGCGTGTGATCTGGAAAAAAGGATTCCCGCAGCACACCCAAGGATCAACGGATTGGAAATCAATGCCTTTAAAAGATACGTGAAGTTTTGTCCTAGGCTTCCCTTTTTTCCGGAATGCCAGATCAAGGTGGAAACGGCCAGTATATTAATAATGGGGATGGCAAATCCGATGAGGATGCCAAAGTATCGGATACCTGACTCTCCAAGGGTATTCATGACAATGGCCATGCCAATATAAGTGTTAAATCTGAAACATGCCTGGGAAAAAGAACCCGCCTGAAAGCTTGTGATATGAAACAATCGGATGGCGAAAAGGCTTAAGAGATAGACAATGAGAACTGCCATAATGGAAGCCGCGCATAAATTAACACTGACGCCCTTATCCGGGGCTGAGCTTCCGATTTTCCAGAACAGCATGACAGGGAAAAAAATAAAATATACCAGTTTGTCTGAGGTTTTAAGAAAGGTTTCATTGGTGATGCCAAGGTGTTTGAGAAGGCTACCAAGAAAAAGTAGTGTAAATATCGGGAATATGGCATTCAGGATGGTCATCGCCTTAAAATATGGAAATTTTTCAAATTTTGCAAACGAATAATTTATGATTATATTAAATCAACACTGTAGTAAACGGCAATGTGCGCCCTGACCGTATTTTTAGGAGGCTATGATGAATGAACAGAGCTTGAACCTGCCCGTTACCGGGATGAGTTGCGCCAATTGCGCTGCAAATATTACTAGAACCGTTAGTAAACTGGAGGGGGTGACAGATGCCAATGTGAATTTTGCTTCGGAAAGATTGCTTGTCGATTATATCCCGTCCATTGTCTCCCTTGACACCATTGTTTCAGAGATCAGGAAAATCGGGTTTAATTTGATCGTTGCCGATGAAGGGCAGGATGAAAAAGATGTGGAAGAGATTGCAAGACATGCGGAAATCCGTGACCAGATGCAAAAATTCATTGTGGGGGTTATTTTTGCTCTGCCATTGTTCATCATCAGCATGTCAAGGGACTTCGGCCTGATCGGTTCCTGGAGTCATGCGCCCTGGGTGAATTGGTTTTTTCTTTTTCTTGCCACACCGGTCCAGTTTTATACGGGGTTGGATTACTATATAGGTGCCTATAAAAATTTAAAAAATAAAACCACCAATATGGACGTATTAATTGCTCTGGGGTCTTCGGTGGCTTATTTCTATTCACTGGCCATCCTTGTGTTGCCGGGACTTGGCGGGCATGTCTATTTTGAGACGTCTGCCGTGATTATTACGCTGATTAAATTCGGCAAGCTCCTTGAAGCCAGGACCAAAGGAAAAACAGGCGGTGCCATAAAAAAATTGATTGGACTTCAGCCAAAGACAGCCACTATTGTGGAGGATGGTGAAGAAAAAGAAATTCCCATATCCATGGTTAAGCGGGGTGATATCGTCGTGATCAGACCCGGAGAACGGTTTCCGGTTGACGGGGTTATTATCCAAGGCAGATCCGCTGTTGACGAATCCATGCTCAGTGGAGAATCCCTTCCGGTTGATAAGGCAAAAGATGATAGGGTTACCGGAGGCACTGTTAACGGCGAAGGTCTTTTAAAGTTTAAAGCCACCCGTGTCGGTAAAGATACAGCGCTTTCCCAGATTATAAGGCTTGTCCAGGAGGCTCAGGGCAGCAAGGCGCCGATCCAGGCTCTCGCAGATAGAGTAGCCGCCGTATTTGTTCCGGCTGTCATCGGTATTGCTGTGATTACTTTTGGTATCTGGTGGGGAATTACCGGAGAATTTGTTCCTTCAATGATCAGGATGGTGGCGGTTCTTGTGATTGCCTGTCCGTGTGCCTTGGGCCTTGCAACCCCGACAGCCATTATGGCGGGCACGGGAAAAGGGGCTGAAAACGGGATTTTATTTAAAAGAAGCGAAGCCCTTGAAAATGCAGCCAAGCTTGAAATTATTGTGCTGGATAAAACCGGTACGATAACCATGGGTAAACCCACCGTGGTCGACCAGATTCCAGTCGAGACGTCTCGCTTATCTTCTGATGAACTTCTGACCCTTGCCGCATCCATTGAAAAAGGGTCTGAGCATCCCATTGGAAAAGCCATTGTCACCTTTGCACAGGAAAAAGGCCTGGTATTAAATGATCCGATAAATTTCAAAGCCCACAGTGGTTTCGGGGTAGAGGCACAGCTTGACGACCCTCGTCTTGATAATCAAGTTTTCAGGTTTGGCAAGCCGAAATGGTTTGAACAGGATTCCGGTATGCCGGATGCCATTCAAGAGGTGATCCGAAAATTGCAGAATAAGGGTCGAACCGTTATGGTATTGGCAAAAGACAAGGATGTGCAGGGGATTATATCTGTCTCTGATGTGTTAAAACCCGAGTCAAAACAAGCTGTCAAAGAGCTTCACGCTGAAGATCTTAAAGTGGTCATGCTGACAGGAGATAATTTACAGACAGCCAGAGCTATTGCCGGAGAAGTGGATGTGGATGATGTGCAGGCAGAAGTGAGGCCTGAAGAAAAATCCGGAAAGGTGAAAGCATTTCAGCAAAATAATGTCCTGGTCGGGATGGTGGGAGACGGAATCAATGATGCCCCGGCGCTTGCACAGGCCGATATCGGTTTCGCCATTGGCACGGGAACCGATGTGGCCATTGAAACAGGAGACGTGATTCTCTCGAGCGGGAAGCTGACCGGTATTCCAAAAGCCATTAAAATCAGCCGGAAAACCATTGCCACCATAAAACAGAATTTGTTTCTGGCCTTTGTTTATAATATTATTCTGATCCCTGTTGCAGCGGGAATTCTGGCGCCTTTTGATATGTTTCCGGAATTTTTAAGACAGCTTCATCCTATCTTAGCTGCCCTGGCCATGGCTGTCAGCAGCATATCGGTGGTGACGAACAGTTTGTGGCTGTATAATGCCGATATCAGGTAGGGTTGATGATCCGAATGTCCATAATGCTGCCCATGTTAATAATAATATTTTTACAGGATAACTGGTCTGAAATATCGGACAAAACCAGGTCGTATTTTTCCAGGGTGAGCCTTTTTCTGAATCTTGAAAATGTCGAACTATCCGGGGCAGGCTCTCCCATTGGCAGGCCAATAAATTTTTTAAATGAGAATCGGTCATTAATCAGGCTTTCCAACTCAACATCAGATCTGATTTGAAACCAGTTTCTGAGCAACATACATTTGAACAGCATTAAAGGAGAATAGGCTTGCGGTCCTTTCTTGTTTTTCCCAGTGGGATAGTTTTTCAGCAGGGTGGATTCGATCTGGGCCCATTCTATGCTTTGATCAAGACTTTTTAAATATTCAAGCGTGTTGTTTCTTGCTTTTTTCCGGGACAGTTCCAAGTCTGAAAATGAAAGGGCCTGTTTATCGGATTTAAAACTCATATGCCACCTCACTTGGATTGAAGATTTATTTTTTTTGTCGAATATTCAACAGGGTTGAGACCGGGGGCGCTTATACCTCTGCGTTCTAAAAGAGAGCCTTCCAGCCGGTAAAAATGTACGATCGCTTTAAGGTAGTTAACGACAGCCCGCACTTCGTTGATACGGCTTATAAGAAGATCACGCTGGACCTGAGCCACAAACAAATTAGTGGAGCGGCCCACCCTGAATTTTTCAGTTTCAATCCGTAGTTTTTCTTCCTGAAATTTTCTTGTTGCACTGCTTGCCGAAATTTGCTCTTTTGTGCGATTCAGTTCAATATAAGCATTTCGGACATCCAGCTCAATTATCTGTTTAAGATTGTCTAATGCCACCTCAGCCTTATCTCGACTAAGCAGTGCTCTTCTTTGCTGCGCTCCGGCATTGCGGTTGAAGACAGGGTATTCAAAGTTGAGTCCCACCATCATGTCATAGCTGTCTCCATCAACGTCATTCACAGACCCTGAAAAGGAGTCGGCATACCCGGTTTTTCCAAGGGTAATGAAAAGATCCATTTTGGGAAGCAATCCGTTTTTGGTTCGAACGATTTCAATGTCGTTTTTTTGAATATCTATCTTTGCCTGGTTCATCTCCGGCCGCATCTTCATCGCTACCGCTACATGTGCCCCGACTTCATCATATTCTATTTTCGGCAATGTGGGTGGATGCACCAGAGTGATGTCTCTTTCCCAGGGATTATCCCCTGGCGGGTTAAGCAACCGGATAAGCCGGAGGCGGTTAGACTCCAAAGTACTTTTAGCATCGATCAGCCCCTGCTGCTGTGCGGCAACTTCGGCCTGTACTGCAGCAAGCTCTGCTTCTGCCATTGTTCCCACTTTGATCATCTCTTCGGTTTCTATTATCTGCTGTCTGGCAAGCTTAAGCGATTCCTCTACAATTTCAATCTGCCGCTGGGAAAGTGCATAGTCCCAATAGGTGGTTTCAACCTGTGCCAGTAATGATTCGCTAAATCCCCGAAGCTCGTATTGGGTGATGTCTGTTTCGAGTTGTGATTGACGAAGCTGCGCCAGGTTCACATCCGTTCCATATCCTTGAAGAAGTGATTGCGTTACCGTTAATCCCAAGCGGGTGGCGGCGTATGATCCACTATACTGGTCTGAATCTGTGATTTCTGTAACGGCCGCGACTTTCACAAATGTACCGGTGGGGAAGAATTTTTTAAGAGACGCGTTTCCCTCAAAGGCATCGATTACCGAACCATCAGCATAGCTTCCTGACGAGTTCAGCGTCCTGCTATCGTTTTGCTGAACAGAAACCCCTGCGGTTACAACTGGAT
This sequence comes from Deltaproteobacteria bacterium, assembly GCA_019314105.1. Classification (GTDB taxonomy): domain Bacteria; phylum Desulfobacterota; class Desulfobacteria; order Desulfobacterales; family Desulfobacteraceae; genus Desulfobacula. The sequence continues at coordinate 8,473 of JAFCZY010000011.1, read as the reverse complement.
CGAATACGGCCCGTTCCTGATCCTCAAACGTTTTTTGAATAGAAGGATTCATCCGCTCCACTGACAACGAACGGTTGTTCGCAAGAGCGATAAGGATGGCATCTTTTACTGTGATGTTAAACGGACCTTTTTCAGGAAGAGTTATGATTTGTTTGGATATGGGCTTGATTTCAACTGCTGCCGGGATTTGCTTCTCTGCGATCCATATGTCTTTAGAGGTTACACAGGATATCGGGAAAAGAAAAAAACTCAAAACAAACAGCATTACAAATGATTTTCGAAAGCATAAGATTTTCATCATTTCAGCTCCTCGCCAGTCGTCTTCCGGGGATTGCGTTCAGCAGGCGCCATAACGGCATAGGCCTCAGATTTCATTTTTTTTCGTTCAAAGAGCGCATAAATTGTGGGGATCACAACAAGCGTAATCAAATTCGAACTGATCAGTCCGCCAATGATGGCCCTGGCCATTGGTGCCTGGGCTTCGCCGCCTTCGCCGATACCGACGGCCAATGGCGTCATGGCCAAAATAGTAGTTGTAGCGGTCATAAGAATAGGTCTGAGACGTCTTCTGCCAGCCTCAAGAATGGCTGCTTGAACCGGCATATCCCGTCGGCGCAGCAAGTTGATATGATCCACAAGCAGGATAGCGTTATTCACCGCAATGCCGCCCAGCATGATACAACCGATATAGGATTGGACATTAAAAGTGGTATCTGTAAAAAATAGCATCAGGATCACTCCGATAGCCGCAAGAGGTACGGAAAACATCACTACAAAGGGATATCGCAGCGACTCATAGAGTGATGCCATTACCATATATACCAGCGCCAGCGCCAGCACAAAGCTCATCAAAAGTTCGCGAAAGGATTTCTGCTGTTCTTCATAATCTCCAGCAAAAAAGATGTTGAAATTTCTGGGTACAGGTACTGATTGCAAGTCCTTCCGAATATCTGCCAGAATAGAGCCCATATCCCGGTCGCTGATATTGGCCGTTACATAGACCACGCGTTCCTGGGATTTGCGCTGGATAAGCACAGGCCCGCGCCTGGGGCGAACATCAACTACGTTTCGGAGAACTACCGGCTCGCCGTCGGTATTGATGATGGGAAGGTCCAGAATATCCCGCAGCTCTTTTTTCTCAGAACCCTCAATTTTTACCCGGATTCTATACTCGTTTCCCCCTTCCCTGTAGTTGCCGGCAGATGTCCCGGAAAGCACTGTCTGCAGCATATTGGCAATTCTGGATACCGAAAGTTTCATGTCAGCGGCCTTTTGCCTGTCCACGACAATAAGCTCTTCCGGAGTTCCGGTCTCCCTGCTTATTCTGGTATCGGTTATACCGGCCACGTTTCCTATGATCTCTTCAACCTTATGGGCCAGGGCGTCGGATGTTTCAAGATCATGCCCGCGCACTTCCACCTGAACTTTTTCATCGCCCCCGGAACCTATTTTGAGCAGAAACAGTCCCTGACCGGCACGGGTACGGATTGTGGCGCCCGGCATAAAAACGAGCTTTTTGCGAAGCGCTGCTGCTATTTCCTCGCTGGACCGATTTCGTTCTTTAACCGGTTTCAGCGCAATCCGCATCTCACCGGTATTGGATCCACGGGCCCGCCAGGAGGAACCTCCGATACGGGATACGGTGTTTTTGATTTCCGGCACTTCCTGTTTCACGATGGCTTCAATCTTTTGGAAGGTCTTATCGACCAGATCCAGCTTTGTGCCGACTGCCATTTCGGCATTAATCCGTACTTCGCTCTCATCAGCGGCAGGCATCAACTCAACACCCACCAGCGGAATCAGAAGAAGACTTCCTGAAAACACCAGCAGTACGCTTCCTAATATCAACCCCCGATGATTGATAGCAAAACCAAGTAACTTTACATAATCAGTCTCCAAACCGGCAAAAAACCGGTCCGATATATGAAATATCTTCCAGCCTTGAGCAGTACCGGGCCCTTTCTTAAGTGTAACCGGAGCCTTTAACCTGGCTGCCAGCATGGGCACCAGCGTCAGCGCTACTGCCAGGGAGCAACCCAGTGAAAACGTCACCACATATGCGAGTTGTTTAAACATAATTCCGGACATGCCACGCACAAAAACAAGCGGTAAAAAAACGACAAGTGTGGTCAATGTGCTGGCAATAACCGCCGCCACCACTTGCTGGCTGCCCTTTATTGCTGCCGATTCAGATTCCTGACCCGATTCTCTGAGCCGGTAGATATTTTCCAGCACCACAATGGCATTGTCCACCAGCATGCCGATGCCAAGCGCGAGACCCCCGAGGGTCATCAGGTTCAGCGTAAACCCGTTAAAATACATCAAGGCAAAAGTGGCAATCATTGATATGGGAATCGTGGTGGCAATAATGGCAGTGCTGTAAATGTTACGAAGAAAAAATAACAATACGACTATAGCCAGCACTCCGCCATAGAGGATGGTTGTGCCCACATTGGTTATAGATCGTTTGATATAATCTGATGTGTCGATAATAGGGATGATCTGAAGCTGGGGGATGTCCCGATTGATCTGTTCAATTTCTTTGAGTACCCCGGTTGCTATCTCCACCGTATTTTTTCCCGATTGTTTGTTGATCGAAAGGCGCACACCCGGTTTGCCGTTTATCCGTACAATCCGGGTTACTTTCTCCCAGGCATCTTCTACGGTGGCTATTTTTTTTAGTTGTATGGGCACCCCTTCCCGCATGGCAACTACTGTATTTCGCAGCTCATTCAAACTAGTATAAATTCCGGGAATTCTAATGGTAACATCGAGCATCTCCTGTTCGATGGTACCGGCCGGAAGATTAATATTTTCTTCCTTGAGGCGGTTTATCAGTTGATCGATGGGAAGTCCCAGCGCTTTGATCTTTTCCGCATTCAGATTGACATGAATTTCCCGGTCCAGCCCACCACGAATATCCAGAGAAGCCACCCCCGGAATACGTTCGATTCTATTTTTTACCTGATTGTCGATAATTTCTCTTATCCGAATCGGTTCCAGGTCACTGGAGACTCCCATGATTAAAATCGGAAAAGCTGCCAGATCGAACTTCCGCAGTCTGGGTCGATCACTATCTTCCGGAAGGCGCGGAATGACGCGATCCAGACGTTCCCGAATATCGTTGGCCGCTTCATCAAGATTCGTCCCCCATGAAAAAGTAACCCGAACGCTGCTTCGCCCTTCAGCAGAGACCGAGGTGACCTCTTCTACTCCCGGTACGGCACTCATTGCCTCCTCAACCGGGCGGGTGATCAACTCTTCGACTTCCTCGGAACTGGCGTTTTCGTATTCAGTGGAAATGCTCAACGTCGGGTATGTGATATCGGGCATCAGGTCGATGGAAAGCCTGGACAGGGAAACCACACCAAGGATGATGACGATCAAACAGGCCATGACGGTCAATACCGGACGGCGGACTGAAAATTGGGAGATGTTCACGATTTTTCTTTTCCCGGCTTGCCTTGGGATAATTTTTTATCGGGCAGCATAATCGAATTCCCATCTTCCAGCAGATGATGTCCCAGGGTCACCACTTCACCTGTTATAACCGGACTCACCACCTCCGCCTGGGTGCCATTTACAATACCAAGGGTAATCGGAATAAACCTGACTTTTTGTTCCTGGGGGTCGACGACAAAAACCCCTTGTGAGCCGTTTCTCTTGACAAGGGCTGCTATCGGAATCACGGTGACGTTATCATGCTCATCGAATTGTATTTGAACCCGCACAAACATACCGGGTTTCAGAAGCTTTTGACTATTGGGTATTTCGATTTCCACACGGCCCTCCCGGGATTTTTCTTTTAGAATAGGCGCTATGCGAATCACCTTTCCTCTGAAGGTGTCTCCCGGAAATGCATCGGTGGAAATGACTGCTTCCTGTCCCGTCTGAATTTTAGGATAATCCCGTCCGATCACATGGATGGCAACAATGAGTCTTTCGATATCGAGTATAGAGACGATCGGGGTGTTGGGTGCGAGCATGGCCCCTTCGTCCACAAAGCGTTCCCCCACCACTTTGTAGCCTGTGGTGTTGTTTCCGGAGACTTTCATCATGGTATAAGAAAGGCGTATTTCAGCCATTTTTAGGGACGCTTCTTTTTGAGATATCTGGGCACTGGCAACTTTCAGCTTTGCCTGCTGGGTTTTAAATTCGGACTTTGCCGCATCAAGCTGGGATTCGGAGGCTATCTTTTTTTTCCTCAATGCTTTGGTTCGTTCATACTCTCTTTTTGCGTTTTCTATGGTACTTCTTCGTTCTTCAAGGTTTGCCCGGGCAACCGCAAGTTCCGCCTTTGCCTGGATGACCTGTTGGTGATATTCATCGTTGTCCAGTACGGCCACAAGCTGCCCTGTTTTGACCGTGTCACCTATATGAACCAATAGCTTTTCGAGACGCCCGGCGATTTTCGGTGCCATAATAAACTCAGAAAGCGGATGCAAAGATCCGGTAAACTTCCCAACTTCCCGTATGGAAGCTTTTTTTATGAGTGCAACCTCGACGGCAACGGGTATGTTTTGACGCTGGTGCTTAAACCCCTTTGTGGAATCAGAAACTTTTTGATAGATCTGCCAGCCTAAAACGCTGATTCCGGATAAAAGAATAATGGCAATAATTATTTTTTTTTTCATTCGAAAAACCTATCAATTTGTTTAATAATTAAAAGTGTTATACAGCAGTTGCCGTCAATTATACAATCGAATTAAGATAAAAATTTATTTTTTGTCAAGAGAAGTATAAAACTTTTTTTCCTGTTGACGCGCCTGTTCAGCTTTGTTATCAAAACGCAACGATGAATGCCGTCCATCCGGCGGTTTTTTTTAAAATGTCTAAAAGGGAGTTTTATCCATTATGGTTGACCCCAATCTGATTCAGGAAAATATTGACGAAATAGATACGGCAGCTCGCTGTTTTGAAATAAAAGGTTCCAAGCAGGACATCCTCGGACTCCTGGCCGATTTTGAAAAAATGACGGCCCGGTTCACTGCCATTCCTCACCTGAATGCAATTATCAAGTGGTATAAGAATTTGTTTCTCCAGAAGGCATTTCTGTTTCAGAGGGCAGAGCAGTTGTTGGACGAAGCCCTGGATGTTATTGAAGAACAAGGAGAGGACCTGTTTCTTCGCTGGAAGGTGAAGATTTATCTCTCCCTGGGATATGCTCACCGTGCCCAGTGGAATTATCCGGATGCTGAATTCTATCTGAGACATGCCCTGGATCTGGCAAAATCCATTCCTGAATTGAATAAATTTCTTGGGGAAATTTATATTTGCCTGAGTCAGGTAAGCTTGTTGCTCAGTCGCCACCACCAGGCCAACCAGTATGCCACTTTGGGGAAAAAGGTGTGTCATGGACGATATCATGTGGACCCCTCGGATAAAAGCGGTGGTATTATTTACGCCTATGCATTGATTAATCACAGCCGCATCAGACGGTTGATGGGGATAGTGGACCAGGAAAATGAGAACAATCTCCGTGAAGCTGCCGAAATAGCGTCACGCTTTGATAACGAAAAATGCAGGATGATCTCCGACCTGGAAACGGCTGAGTTTAAATTTGCCATCAACCATGTGGGCAGAGCCCTGGAAATGGCCCTGGCCCTGGAATTTGATTTGAAAAAGAGAGGGATGGTCAAGGAGAGCATGCAGGCGAGTCTTCTGGCAGCAAAGGCATATAAAAAGATTTTGGATTATGAGCTTGCTGAAGCAAAATTCAAAGAAATAATTGAGCAGTCAAAGAATCACCATTTAAGGGTAGAACAGGTCGTTGCCGATGCATTTTACGGGTTGGGACAGACCTGTTACCGGATGGATCAGGAACAAAGAGCCTATGACTGTTTTCGCCGGTCAGCCAAGGTTGGAATGATGATTGGCATCAAAGATATTATTATTCGGTCCTTTGAAGCCGCAAGGGTCATTGATAAATATAAGTCCAGGGAGCTGTTGTCATCCAATCTGGCTCATCAAGATACTTTCGTGAAGAATCGGCTGAATTTGAGCTTCAGCCCCTTTAGAAGTGGTCAGATGGAAAAAAGACTGTTTGCCACCACCCTTTTTGTGGATATTGTGGGTTTCAGCAATTTAATGAAAAAATCAGATGAAAGTCAGATCATCCAGATGGTGAATGAGTTCATCGATCGCATGTCCCTGATTATATCTCGGTATAACGGGTATATTGACAAGTTTTTGGGAGATGGCTTCATGGCCATATTTGAACATGGCGATACAGTCTCTTCTTCAAAAGTGATGGATGCCGTCCGCTCGGGTATTGACATCTACCGGGCACTGAAACATAAAAACCGGAAATTGATTGACGTGTATGGAACAGACAAAAAGATCAATGTTCGCATCGGCATCAGTACCGGAGAAATATTTTCCATGATTCTTGGCAACCATATTAAAGCAGAGTTTGCCTATCTGGGCAACTCTGTGAACCTTGCCTCAAAACTGGAAAGTCAGGCTGGCGATCAATGCATGTTGATTGATGAGGAGACATATAAACAGGCAAAGGGCCAGATTTTATCGGAACCCGAGACAATCACCATACCCGGTCTGGGGGAAACCTCTGTCCATAAGGTCCTGAGGCTTGCCCGGATGAATGAGAGGTTGGGTAGAGGGAAATAAATTCCCACCGATATCACGTCCAAAAACAGGCTGTTCATGGGAGAATGTTTAAAAGACGAATACTCCTTTTAGCACGGATAGAGCAATCGCCCACATGGTAATCCCCACAAGGGTATCCAGAATTCTCCAGGAGGATTCTTTTGTAAACAGAGGTGCAAGCATCTTTCCGCCAATGCTTAGGGAAAAAAACCAGACAAATGATGCCATGACGGCGCCGGCACCAAAAAAGATGTGACCGGGCTGTTTAAACTGACTGGATATGCTGCCCAGCAAAATAACGGTGTCAAGATATACATGAGGATTGAGCAATGTTACGGCAAGGGTTGTGAGAATAGCCGCTTTTAAAGATGATTCAGCCTTTTGGTTCGCAGAAAGGCTTCCTCCCCTGATGGCAGACCTGAATGATCTGATCCCGTAAATAAAGAGGAAACCAGCCCCGCCAATGCCTGCGATTAATGAAAGGCTTTTGCTCGAAGCGATAAGGGTTCCCATGCCGGTTACCCCCAGAAGGATGAGCAGGGCATCACAAACAGCACAGATCAAAGGGATAACAATATAATGGTTTTTTCTCACGCCTTGGCTTAAAACAAATGCATTCTGGGCGCCAATGGCAATGATCAAACCGCTTCCGATTCCAAATCCTTTTAAGAATGTTAACAGCATGTTTCTCCTCTATTTTTTTTAAGTAACAAGACAACAGGGATAAAATATGCCAACTGGTATATAAAGTAAAATTAATATTTTTTATGATTTTTAGAACTCCCCAATCCGCCATTAAAAAAATAAAAAACCTCGTTACACTTGATTGCTGCCGTTTTGTCCGGGTCGGTCCTTTGTTTGTATTTCGCCTTTTCTGGGATAACCTCTTTTTTCCTTTTGTTCATGGAACAAATATGGCACAAAAAGATGTTTTGTTAAAGTTGAGAAAGCCTCCCGGAAATCGCACATTGTTAAGCTTTACTGGCATCGCTGGAGCCTGAAGTCAAAACTTTTGGACGATGGATTGAATTTTTAATAAAAAACTTGTATCCGGATGGAAAATTCGCGTATATTGACTGCCGGACCTAAAACTTGTTGACTGATAATTCAAAAGGAATTCTATCACATGTTATCAAATCTTTTCAGCCCGATCCGGATCGGCAATATGACCTCGAAAAACAGGCTTTTAATGTCTGCCATGAGTATAAATTTTGGTGTGGACGAAAACTGCTGCGTGACAGATCAATTAATTGAGTATTTTGTAGAAAGAGCAAAAGGCGGGGTTGGCATGATGCTGGTGGGGGGAGGAAGCGTTCATCCCGGAGGTCAGGAACTGCCTGACCTTCCCCAGATGTATAATGACACTTGCATCCCAGCGCTTAAAAAAATGGTTCAAAGGGTAAAGTTGCATGATACCCTTTTCGGAGTGCAGCTCATGCATGGCGGGCGTCAGTCCTATCTTCCTGAGAAAGTGGCACCTTCTCCCATACCCGCGCCTGCTGTGGTGAAGGGCGAAGTCAGGGCGCTCACAATTGCTGAAATAAAAGAATTGATCTCCTGTTTTGGCGATTCAGCCAGGCGGTGTAAGGAAGCAGGATTTGATTTTGTTGAACTTCATGGTGCTCACGGATACTTGATCAACCAGTTCATGGCACCCAATTGTAATATCAGAACAGATGAATATGGGGGATCTTTTAAAAACAGGACGCGGTTTTTATTTGAAATTATAGAGGACATCCAGGCAAAGACAGGAAAAGACTTTCCCATTGGAATACGAATCAATGGAAATGATTATATCGAAAACGGATGGGAACTGAAAGATACGGTAAGAATTGCGCCTGAGCTTGAAAAAGCCGGTGTTGTATAT
>JAFCZY010000205.1 GCA_019314105.1 Deltaproteobacteria bacterium | reverse complement strand
TTTCAGGGATGGGGTCACTTTTTTCAACATTCATGATGACAGGATATGTCACAAAATCAGAATGTTTTTTTACAATATGCTGAATCGTGTATTCTTCTGTGAAATCCTGATCACCCTCTTCAGGATCTTTTAAATAAAGCGTGATCGTCGTACCGCGTGTTTCTTTCTCAATCTCCTGGACCGTATAAGATCCCTTGCCGTCTGATTCCCATCTGACACCTGATTCCTCACCGGGTGCCTTTGTGTCGAGCCTGATCTTATCGGCAACAATAAATGCCGAATAGAACCCAACACCAAACTGGCCGATCAGTTCAGGCGATAACGTGTTTTCCTTTTTGGAATTTTCCAGCGCTTTCATAAATGCAGCCGTTCCTGACTGGGCAATGGTTCCGATATTGTCATTGACCTCATCAAAGGTCATGCCAATACCATTATCGGAAATCTGAAACGTTTTATTTTCAGAATCAAGGGTAAGACGGATATGAAAATCATTATCATCGGCAAACAGGTCCGGATCTGTCTGTTCTTTGAATCTTGCCTTGTCAATGGCATCAGACGCATTTGAAATCAGCTCCCGTACAAATATTTCCCTGTTGGAATACAGAGAATTAATAATCAGGTGAAGAAGCTGTTGCACTTCGGTTTTGAACTTACGTGTTTTTTTGGTTCCCATGGTTACTCCTGTTTTTTGTTTTTTTTATTATTAACATAAATTATTTTTTAATAATTGTAGCAAAAACCAAAATGTCAAGGGATGTCAGGGGAATTTCAACGTCAGTAAATGGGTTTGTAAGGTCCTCATGATTTAAATCTTTTTAACAATCGACCATCAATAAAGACCAGCCCCATAAAAATCAATGCCATGCCGGCAAAGACATTCCATCCAGGCGTTTCTCCCAGCACCATCATTCCTAAAAATATAGCACTCACGGGAATTAAAAAGGTGACCAGCAAAATATTGGTTGCCCCTGCCTTGGACAGCACATAAAAATAAATAATATATGCCAACGCCGTTGAAACGGCGGAAAGCCCGAAAAGAGCCGCCCATACCACAGGGTCAAACGCCTTGAATCTGCGACCAAAAATAGCAGCCATCGCATAGAGGAAAGACGCCCCCAGCACAGCAGCCTGGCCCGCAATCTTCATTCCAACACCGCTTAAGGCGTCTATGCCAATCAGGATCGCCACCCCCATCCATCCAAACAAAACGCCTGTCAGTCTATTCTTTGTCAACGATTCGTCTCCAATGACCAGGAATGCTCCCCAGATGCCAATTTTTTTTGGCATTTCCCGTCCCGTAAGACGAACGAATCCCAACAGAAGAAAGGCGGCAAACAAAACCCGGCATAGCCCAAGAGTCAAAGGGGTCATCCTTTACACAGCAATATCTACAAAGAAAAAAGAGGCCCCCCATATCATTGAAACAATACCGATGAGAAACCACAGTCTGGCTCCCATAACCTGATTCATGTTTTGCATTTCCTGATTTTCCTTATGGATATATGTCTGTTTTTAAGACTGAATAAGCAGGCTCTTCATAGGGATGGGCGTTTATTAAAGCGGCAACCGCAGTTTTAATAAGTTCATCTTTTACAATCATTTCAACCCTGTATTCTTCCACCTCTTCCAGTTCATTTAATTTGCCAATAAAAGGGTTGCTGCTGGTTAACGGCCTGAACTGCCCTTTTCCCTTTATTTGCCAGCAGCAGTTATCATACTTTTTATATTTCCCTGCCCCGACATTAAAAAGTGCTTCTTTTACGACTTCAAGATAAGTGACGGGTACATAAAAAATCAATTGATACATTATAGACTCCTGGTTGAATCCACCGTATAAATCACAAGGGCTGTCCATATAAATATAAATGCAATCAGGTGATGCACGGATAATGCTTCACCATAAACAAATACAGCGAGAACAAACATTATGCTTGGACCAATATACTGCAAAAAACCCACAGTGGCCAGTCGCAGTCTGTTGACACCAATATTGAACAATAAAAGGGGAAAGGCCGTAACAAGTGCCGTACAGATTAAAAAAATATCCGTGATCTTATCTGTATGAAGAAACGCCGCCGTATTGGTTTTTTCCAACCATACAAGATAGACAATCCCTGGAATTGTTAATAAAAGGGTTTCAACGGCAAGGCCCACTGCAGAATTCAATTTCAATTTTTTTCTTATCAAACCATATAATCCAAAGGTAACGGCAAGGATAATGGCTATATAGGGGAAAGCTCCATATTGCCAGGTAAGGTATAAAACCCCGAAGGCTGCAATGATGACGGCTATTATCTGAAATCTTCTTAATCGTTCTTGTAAAAAGACAATGCCGAATACTACATTCACAAGGGGATTAATATAATACCCCAGGCTGGCTTGAAGTATCATATCATTGTTTACGGCCCATATAAAAAGAAGCCAGTTGGATGCCACCAGCAAGGTGGTAACAAAGAGCCATTTAATGGTTCTAAAGGATTGAAAAGTCTTAATAAATATTTTCCATTGCCCCTGAAAATAAATAACAGGCAAAAGGAAAACAAAGGACCAGACAATTCTATGGGTTATTGTTTCAAGGGCAGGCACATGGGAAAGTACTTTCCAGTATATGGGAACAAGTCCCCATATAAGAAAAGCCGATCCACCCGCTAAAAGCCCTGATATGGATTCATTTTTTCTGTCTTTACTCAAGATTCAACCTCTATTTTTCACTATTGTGGGGATCCTATATTAAATTTATAATTTTTGAAACCCGAATTTTATGCACGATTACAAATCATATTCATCCATATTCCCCTGACAACTTAAAAATTTTTCAGATTAACTATATTTAAATCATAAACATTTGAAATAATATAATTTTTATTGCTTTTTGATATAATAAATGCCATAAATTCCTCAACTATAATGATGAAGAATTTTATGAATAAAGAACAAAATATTATTATTTATAATACGTCGGATGGCAAAACTTCTGTAAAGAACTGCTGACCCATAAAGGCAGTGTCTCAAAAGCTCAAATGGAAAAACAAGTAAGCTATATTTATGAAAAATTCAATGCCAGAAAAAAAATAATAGATGCTCAATCAGCTGATAAACAGGATTTTGAAGAATTAAAGCAATTGGAAGAAAAATTAAAAAAAGAAATTAAAGATGAGCCATAATTTTAAAAAGAACTTCTAATATTGATGATGATATAATTATTGCAGTTGAAAATATGAAATCAAATCAACACGAGTCCCATTAAGTGAATAAAGCATTGATCCTCTTTATTGACACAAGATTATTTATTGTAAAAATGAATCGCTTATTGTAAAAACAAACGGTAAAAGAGACTGCGGTAACGTATGAATTTTAAGGACTATAACGATATGCATTACGAAGGTATGATCATAAGGCCGCCCAGTGAGGCCGACAGTATTTTATTACAAATCACGTTAGGCTGTTCCCATAATAAATGTACATTCTGTGGAACCTTTAGGGAAAAAAGATTTAATATAAAAAAAGATGATGTCATCTTTGAAGATATCGAATTTGCCAGAAAACATTGTAGACGGCAAAACCGGGTGTTTCTCTGTGATGGAGATGCCATGATCATTCCCCAGAAAAGACTGGTCAAAATCCTGAAGCAGATAAAGGACCGGCTGCCCTGGGTGGAAAGAGTGGGAATTTATGCCAATACCAAAAGCATTGGCATGAAAACTGACGAACAGCTTAAAGAATTGCATAACCTGGGCATCAAAATCGCCTATATGGGTCTTGAATCAGGCGATGATCAGATTTTAAAAGACATCAGAAAAGGCGCAGATTCCGCAAAAATGATCAAAATGGGAAAACGGCTTAAAGCATCCGGCATAAAGTTGTCTGTCACTGTTCTTCTCGGTCTTGGAGGACGGGAAAGATCAAAAATCCATGCCAGGGAAACCGGAAGGGTTTTATCTGCCATTGACCCGAATTTTGTGGGGGCGTTAACCCTGATGCTGGTACCGGGCACCGAACTCAATGATCAGTATGAGAGGGGTGAATTTAAACTCATCTCCCCGGAAAAAATGCTCGAAGAGTTAGGGTTGATGATCGCATCCACCCATCTTTCCAACGGACTTTTCTATGCAAACCATGCCTCCAACTATCTTCCCATCCGGGCAAAACTGCCTGAAGACAAAGAAAAAACACTTGAACTGATATCACAGGCGCTCAAAGGAAAGGTGGAACTTAAACCGGAATTCATGAGAGCCTTGTAACATAAACTAAATGACACAGGAGAAATAAACAATGGTAAACGCTGTAACTAACCTTGACCAACTAACTGTCAGCACCATCAGAACCCTTTGTATGGATGCGGTTCAAAAAGCAAATTCCGGGCATCCGGGTGCCCCTATGGGCTTAGCGCCTGCAGCATATGTCTTGTTCAAACGCTTTTTAAAACACAACCCCAAAAACCCGGCATGGATTGACAGGGATCGCTTTGTTATGTCCGGAGGCCATGTGTCTTCTCTGCTTTACAGCCTTCTTTACCTGATGGGTTATGGGCTTGACCTTGATGATCTGAAAAACTTCAGACAATGGGGTTCCAGAACCCCGGGACATCCGGAACGTGGCGATACCCCGGGTGTGGAAACCACCACAGGTCCCCTGGGCCAGGGAATTGCCAATGCGGTGGGCATGGCCATTGCCGAACGTCATCTGGCTGCCAGATTCAACATGGAAGAAAAGCAACTCATCAATCATCACACCTATGTGATGTGCGGGGACGGAGATCTGATGGAAGGGGTTGCCCTTGAATCGATTTCCCTTGCAGGACATCTGGGCCTTGGAAAACTCATCTGCCTTTATGATGACAATTCCATTACCATTGAAGGAACAACAGACATTGCATTTACAGAAAATGTAAAAGCAAAATTTGAAAGCCAGGACTGGCATGTGGTCACGGTTCAAGACGGCAATAATCTGGAAGAGATACAAAAAGCCATCCAGGCAGGTAAAGACGCGGTTGCAAGACCAACGCTTGTACAGATAAAAACGCATATTGCCTATGGAAGTCCCGGCAAACAAGATTCTTCTGCTGCTCATGGGTCACCCCTTGGTGTGGACGAGATTAAGCTGGTTAAACAATTTTATGGTGTCCCGGATGATAAGAGTTTTTATGTACCCGAAGAAGTCCTGGAGAACTGCAGAAAAGCCCTGATATATGGAGAAGGATTTGAGAAAAACTGGCAGGATATTTTTGACATCTACAAAACTGAATATCCAAAACAGGCTGACAAGTTTGTGGATGCCATCAGCGGATTTTTAACGGAAGGCTGGGAGGCAGATATCCCTGAATTCAGCCCTGAAGACGGACCCGTTGCCACCCGGGCTGCCTCAGGTCAGGTGTTGAATGCCATTGCTGACAATCTACCCACATTAATGGGCGGATCTGCCGACCTTGCGCCGTCAAACAAAACGTATCTTAACCATTCAACCGATTTTCAAAAAAATGCCTGGGAAGGACGAAATATTCGATTTGGCGTTCGTGAACACGCCATGGGTGCCATCATGTCCGGCATGTATCTTCATTCCGGCATCCGACCCTATGGCGGAACTTTCATGGTTTTTGCCGATTATATGCGCCCGGCCATCCGGATGGCATCCTTAATGAAACTGCCGCTGATTTATGT